>NZ_JAPWCB010000010.1:0-62444 GCF_041433745.1 Gemella sp. 27098_8_149
AACGGCACAGTTCCAAACGCAGAAGACAGTGTAAACAAAACCGGCTTACCGGAAGGTACGACTGTAACATGGAAAACAAATCCAGAAGTAAGTACACCAGGAAGTCATCCAGGAGTAGCGTTAGTACACTATCCAGACGGAACAGAAGACGAAGTCGAAGTACCAGTAGTTGTTCGTCATAGTAATGAAAAAGGAATACCAGAAGTTCAGCCAGCCTTACCGGAATTCAATGGAGGAGCGAATGGAGAACCAGAGGTTCAACCAGTCTTACCGGAATTCAATGGAGGGGTAAATGGAGAACCAGAAGTTCAACCAGCACTACCAGAATTCGCTGGAGGAGTAAATGGAGATCCAGAGGAACAACCAGCCTTACCGGAATTCAATGGAGGAGCGAATGGAGAACCAGAGGTTCAGCCAGCCTTACCGGAATTCAATGGAGGAGCGAATGGAGAACCAGAGGTTCAACCAGTTTTACCAGAATTCAACGGAGGAGTAAACGGAGAATCAGAGATTCAACCAGCTTTACCAGAATTCAACGGAGGAGTAAACGGAGAACCAGAGGTTCAACCAACCTTACCAGAATTTGCTGGAGGAGTGAACGGAGAACCAGAGGAACAACCAGCTCTACCAGAATTCAGTGGAGGAGTTAATGGAGATTCAGAAACTCCAGAATATGTTGAAAGAATAAATGATGAATCAAAAGTTCAACCTGTTATTCCGAATAAATCTTCTAAAATTACTAAACGCCTAGCTAATACAGGAGAAACTACAAATAATAGCGAATTGGCAGGGCTTGGCCTAGCTATAGTAGGGTTATTTGCGGCGATTAAACGTCGTAAAAACGATGAGGATTAGTTTGCAAAATAGATTCTTTTAGAAAAACACATAAAAATCCCTTGGAAAAACAAAATTCCAAGGGATTTTACATATTTTTAGTATTAAAAAAGGTCCGACATTGTCAGACCTTAAAAATTTAATTTATTATTTTTTTAGTAAATCACGGATTTCTTTAAGAAGTTCTTCTTTAGCATCAACTTCTTGTGTTTCTGCTTCAGCTTCTTCTTTAGACATTTTATCTTTAGCTGTGTTGATAGCTTTAACGAAGATGAAGATTGCGATTGCTGTAATTAAGAAGTCGATTGTGATTTGGATAAAGTTACCGTATTTGATACCTTCCCAAGCTAAGTTTGTGAAGTCTGGTTTAGCTGGGAATACAAGAGCGATAAGTGGCATCATAATGTCAGTTACTAATGAACTAACGATTTTACCGAAAGCAGCCCCCATGATAACCCCGATAGCTAGGTCTAATACATTACCTTTAAATGCAAATTTTTTAAATTCGTTTAACATGAAATACATTTCTCCTTCTAAAAATTTTTAATACTTCAGTATAATATATCAAAATTGAAATAAAATCAAGTATAAAGTTTAATTTTTTTTAAAAAAATTAAAGAAAACGTATCTTTATAATAATTTTGGCATTATTTAAATAAATTATTTGAAAATTAAAGGAGTTGACTATACAAATATACAACACTTAATATATAAATAACAGACTTAAATATATTAATAAAATAGAGAAGAAACATTATATAATTTCTTCTCTATAGTTGTATATTATTTTTCTTCTTCAACTTTATCTTTCTTTAAGAATTTGTTAAGTAGATTAGAAGCCTTAGCTTTATTTTCTTCTACTTTTTCAGAAAGATTTTCAATTTTTTGATCTGTATTTTTTTTGAATCCAGTAACATTAGATTTCATGTTATCTACAGATGATTGTAAACCATTGATAGATGTTGCTAATCCTTCTGCAGAATTGAATAATGGATCTAGTTTTTCAGATTTAACTTGTAAGTCTTCTGCTAGAATGTTTGTATTTTGTAATAAAATATTAGTTTCTGCCATGATTGGCTCTAAGTTACCTTCTACTTTCTTAACTGTTTCATTAAGATCTTTAGCAAGATTTAGTGCATCTTCTGCAATGTTTGTTACATCTTCTACACATTCAGTAGCAACAGTAAGTGATTTTCTAACAGTTCCAAGTGTGATTGCTGCGCTTATGCATAGGATTAATACTCCTACTCCCGCTAAAAAGATTCCAGCATAAGCTAAAATTAACCAGTTTATATCTAACATAATGTTTCCTCCTTTATAAGTCTTTATAATCAATTATATTTTAATATTGACTATAATACAACTAAATTATTTTGATTTTTGTTCGATAAATTTATGACAAAGTTTATTAATATTACCAGCTCCCATAAATAGGAATACACTATTGTCAAAGTTAAGTTTATCAAAATCATTTTCACTATTTATTATTTGAGCGCCTTTAGTTACTTTTTGTAGATCTTCGATTCCAACAATTTTTTCTTTCTCACGTACTGAAGCGAAGATTGGGCAAAGGAATACTCTATCTGCAGTTTCTAAGCTTTCAGCGAATTCATTTAAGAATTTAGCTGTACGTGTATAAGTATGAGGTTGGAAGATAGCGATAACTTCTTTTCCTTCATATTTTCTACGTGCGCTGTCGATAGTTGCTTTAATTTCACTTGGGTGGTGAGCATAGTCATCTACAATTACATTATTTCCAATTTTATGTTCGCTAAATCTTCTTTCAGCGGGTTTGTATTGATCAAGTGATTCTAGAATTTTTTCAACACTAATACCATTGATATCAGCTAAAGCTATAGCTGCTGTAGCGTTAGAAATATCGTGTAATCCAAATACTGCCATAGTAAATGTTCCTAGTAATTCAGAATTTTTATAGATGTCGAATTTACTGTGTTCTGATGTAGTTTGAACATTTTTTATTTGGTAATCATTTCCTTCATTGAAACCGTACTTAATAGTTTTTGCATTTGCAGGTTTAAGTTGAGAGGCTAAACGATCATCTCCACAAATTACTACAGTATCTTTTACTTGATTCACAAAGCTTTGGAATGCGTCAAACATATCATGTTCATCGTTGAAATAATCAGGGTGATCGAAATCAATATTAGTAACAATAGCGTAATCAGGATGATACGCTAGGAAATGTCTGTAATATTCACATGCTTCAGCTATCATAAACTCAGAATGTTTTTCACCATGTCCAGTACCATCCCCAATTAGGTATGATGTAATATGGTTATGTTTAAAGATGTTACTAGTCATAGTAGTTGTAGTGGTTTTTCCGTGTGCTCCAGTTACTGCAATTGATGGAATTTCAGAAAGTAATTTTCCTAAAAATTGAGAATAAGTGTAAGTTTTTAAACCTAATTCTTTAGCACGTCTATACTCAACATGTGTTTCATCAAATGCGTTACCTAAAATTACATCATATCCTTCTTTAATATTTTCTGCTCCATAGTAGAACATTGGAATGTTTCTTTGTTCTAGTTTTTCTTGTGTAAAAAAGTATGTTTCTTCGTCTGAACCTTGTACTTCATGCCCCATATCATAAGCAATTTGTGCAAGAGAGCTCATTCCAGAACCTTTAATACCTATAAAATGATATTTACTCATTATCATATCTCCTAAGTTGTCTTTATAAAATAAAAAATTTCCTTAATATTTTTTTCATAAGCAATTCAATTTTACACCAAATCTGATAAAAATTCAATAAATAGGGATTTTTTATATCATGGTATTTTCAAAAATTTTCTGTTTTTTTCATGTGATATATTATAGGAAGTGAGGGTAAGTTAAGTATTAACTTTAATATATTTGCTAAAGATTAACATATGTGTTTTTTAAAATTTTACTTAATATTTTCTATGTAGTATAATTTTAGAGTAAATATTTTTGTAAGGAGAATATGATGACTAAATTTTATGCGGTAAGAAAAGGAAAAAAAACTGGAATTTTTTCAACGTGGGATGAGTGTAAAGAGCAGGTTACAGGCTTCAAGGGTGCAGTTTATAAAAGTTTTAAGACTTTAGAAGAAGCAGAAGAGTTCGTAAAAGGTAATGAAGAAAAGATAGAGAATGTGGAAGCAGTCGATGGAGTGTATGCATATATAGATGGTAGTTTTGATAGAGTACGTGGCATCTATGGTTCTGGTGTAGTTATAGTAGATGGAGATAAGAAATATGAGTTCAAACATGCTGGGAATAGAGAAGATTATGCACAATTACATAATGTCGCTGGAGAATTAGAGGCGGCCAAATATGTAATGTGGTACGCAGTAGATAGAAAAATCAAAGAAATCACTTTATTTTATGACTATCAAGGAATAGAATCTTGGGCAACTGGGGATTGGAAAGCAAATCTTCCTTATACTCAAGATTATGTGAAATTTTATAATAAGGTAAAAGCAGTAGTGAAGGTTAATTTTGTAAAAGTTAAGGCACATACAGGTGTTGAACTTAATGAAGTAGTAGATAAGCTTGCGAAGGATGCAATTGAAGAATTTAAAGCGAATTAAATAAGAAATAGATTAAGTTGGGTAATGATTTGAAAATATAATTTTTGAGTCTTACCCTATTATTTGTTTAAGTGTTTAAATGTGTTATAATTATTAAAATACATAAATAAAGGAGGGTGAAAAATGGACAAAACGATAAATAATAAACAAATATTCAACAAAATTGCGACTCTTATATACAGAGATAAAAAACGTATAATAATTGCATTGATAGTCTCAATTGCATCTTATTATTTTACATTATACCCAACTGACAGATTGAGTTATATTGTTGATGGTATAGCAGGAGGAAATATTGACTTCGATGGTGTAGTTAATGAAATTCTAAGAATTGTTTTAGCCGGAATAGCACTGTATATAGTCTATTTCTTTAAAGAATACTATACGTTTATAGGATATGATAAAGTAATTAAGGATATGACCTATGATATTCAATATGATATTTATAGACATACTCCAGTATTTTTTAATAAATTTAGTATAGGTGAGGTAATTAGTAGATCGACCAATGATATTACAAACTATATTGCACCACTTTTTGGTTATGGTATTTTATTAATTTTTGATGGGATAATTTACAATTTATTTATAAGTGTTCTTATATTTAACAAATCGAATTTTATCTATTTATTGCTAATTCACATACCACTAGTAATACAAACTATTTATTTAGTAAGTAGACGAAAAGTACAAGAAAAGTACTATAATGAAATGGCGAAAACTATGGATGAAATTACAGAAGAGACTTTAGAAAATGTTAAAGGTATTCGAGTTATTAGAGCGTATAGCTTACTGGATAAAGTGAGAAATAGTTTTGTAGGAAAACTTAGAAGTTATGCTAGAAGTAATGAAGAATACATGAAAAAAACTCTTGTCTATCAACCGCTTAATACAGTATCGTTAGCGACAAGTTATGTTATAGCTGTAGCTTGTGGATTTTATTTTATTAGTTTAGGAATGATGACATTAGGGGAGTTAATCTCAGTCTGTGTAGTTATAGGTATGATTCAGTGGCCATACATTGCTTTATCTGAGTTAGTTATTATGATTATAGAAGTTCGACAAGCTACGAAAAGAGTCTTAGAGATCTCTGATAAAAAAGCTGATGTTAATAATGAACTAGCTGAAAGTAATTTTGAGTTTAATAGTAGTATTGAATTTAAGGATTTTAATTTCAGTTACGAGGATAATACTCATGTGCTAGAAGATATTAATTTTATTATTAATAAAGGTGAAACTATAGGAGTAGTAGGGAAAACTGGTAGTGGGAAAACGACATTTATCAAGCAACTATTGCGATTATATCCAATAAAAGAAAATACGTTACTTCTTGATGGCAAGGGGATTGAGAGATACAATGATTATTCAGTAAGAGCCAAGATAGGATATGCACCTCAAGAGTATCAGTTGTTTTCAAAATCTATAAAAGAAAATGTATTATTTTATAGATATGATTTAGAGGATAGATTAGACGAGGTGTTGGAACAAGCGGATATCAAGAAAGATATTAGTAGATTTAAAGATGGTATTAATACTCTTGTAGGAGAAAATGGTCTATCTTTATCGGGAGGTCAAAAACAACGTCTAGGTATAGCAAGGGCATTGCTATCTGATCCTGAAATATTAATACTTGATGACAGTTTAAGTGCGGTAGATTCTAATACAGAAAAAACTATTATAGAAAATATTAAGAAAACTCGAGAAGGTAAGACTAATATAATAGTAGCCCATAGGATTTCTGCAGTAAGGCATGCTGATAAAATAGTTGTATTAGATAATGGTAGAATATTAAATTTCGGAACGCATGAAGAACTTATTGAAAAATGCCCTTGGTATAAACAACTAGATGAGTATCAGAATAAGGAGGTAGAAGATGATGAAGAATAAAAATCCGTTATTTCAATTTCTTCCTTATATGAAAAAAGCAAAGAGATCTTATATAATAGGTTTTGTCTTTTCATTACTAAATGTAGGGCTAGGTGTTGCTGGTGTGTACGTGTTGTCGAAAGTTTTTGATGGAATAACTGGAGATTTAACACGTCAGATAATTCTAAAATCATTGGTGGTAGTAGCTGGTTATGGACTTATACTATTATGTTCGGGGATATCTAACTATATTAGAAATATTTACTTAGTAAAAGGAGCTAACGAGGTTTACGTTAGAATTCAGATGCAGGTATACGATCATATTCAAAGTCTGCCGATTAAGTATTTCGATAATATGCCCGCTGGTTCTGTAGTATCTAGGATAACGAGTGATGTAAACCAAATTAGAACATTTTTCGTTTCGACATTTGTGCAGATATTAATAATTGTGCTAAAGATTATTTTTTCTTATGTTATATTATTTTATGTGGATGTACGATTTGGATTATTTATGCTAGTGCTATTCCCGGTAATGTTTATAGTATTAAAAATTTACAACAAGTTATCTATAGATAGTATTAAGGGGTATCGACGTAAGTTTTCTCAAAGTAATGGAATAATAAATGAAAATTATCAAAACTTAGAGATTATTAAAGCATTCAATAAAGAAAAAGAAAGTATCGAAGATTGGAATAAACACAATGAAGAACGCTATAAATATTGGAAAAAATTAAATCTAGTAGATAGTCTATTACTTCATAATATAACTGGAGTATTTAGAATAGTGATTTTCATAGGTATTGTTTATTACTATTCGTATTCACATTTTAATAATGTTTATGGTATTACATTGGGTATGGTATATCTATTTATAAATTATACTACTGATATAATTTATAGAATCGCAGACTTTACGATGGGGATTTCTAATTATATAAGAGCGCAAGGTGCGGCTATAAATATTCAAGAGATACTTAAGTTAGATGTAGAGGAAGACAGTCACAACGATATTATAGAGGATGATTTCCGAGGAAATATTAAATTTGAAGATGTGTATTTTTCTTATAAAGATGATTTTTATGTGCTTCGTGATTTGAATCTTGAAATTAAAGAAAATCAAACTGTAGCCTTTGTAGGTCATACAGGAAGCGGTAAGAGTACTATTATGAACTTAATTGTTAAGTTTTACAGTGCGACTAAAGGTAATGTCCTAATAAATGATAGAAATATAAATGATTATAGTAAGGAGTACCTAAGAGAAAAAACTGCAATAGTCTTGCAAGATTCATTTTTATTCGAGGGAACTTTACTTGAAAATATTACTACTTCTAATGATGAAAAGATTGCCAGAGAGGCCTTGGCTAGAGTTGGAGGAGATTTCATATTAGAAAACCGCTCGTTGGACTCAAAAGTAGAAGTAGGTGGAAATAACTTTTCTACAGGTGAGAAGCAACTTATCTGTTTAGCTAGAGCTTTAGCTAAGGATCCTAAGATTTTGATTCTTGATGAATCGACGGCTAATATCGATAGCGAAACAGAACAAAATGTAAGTCGGGCTATAGAAGAATTAAAACAAGGACGAACAACGCTTATAATAGCTCATAGATTATCGACGATAAAAAATGCTGATATGATTTATGTCCTTAGAAAAGGAAAGGTAATTGAAAGTGGAACACACGAACAATTATTAGTTCTTGAAGGAAGTTACAAAAAAATGTATGAAACTCAAGTAAAAGGATAAAAAAAAGAGTGATTCGAAAATCAGGATTCGGTCAAACCTGATTTTTCGAGTCACTTCTTTTTTAATAATTATTTTTTGAATACAAATTCATATGCTAAATCGATGTCTTTGAATGAAATCATAACTGTTTCATAACCAAGTGGTTTGAAAAGTTCATTAACAGCAGTAGCAACTTTTTCACAAACTTCAACTGGACGGTGAACCCAACCAATTTCAAGATTTGCTCTGCTGATTTCTTCTCCATCAAGAATAGCAACACTCTCAACTAAGTCTAATGTGAATGCTTCGCGTGGTCTTTCGATTATTTCAGCAATAGTATCGAAAAGTTCAGCACTAACTTTTTTTAAGTCCTCTTTTTTAAATCCTCTAGCAACTATACGTGGCATAATAAACCTCCATTATTTGAATTCGTTTACTACAATTATATCACAATATTTTATATTTTTGTTGGGAAATGTTTAGAGATAGGATTTTTAAAGTTTTATGAAATTAAATTTCTGTTTATAATAAATATTTATAAATTTCATTATATGAGTAATTTGAAGAAAATATTGTGTTTTTTAGATGGTTAGTAGAAAGTGAAAAGTAAATTATTGATTATTTTACTTACAAATATTACCATTTATTAGAATAATATGGTATGATAGAAAGTAGGAAAAAAATATTAAAATAAATACTAAGGAGAAATTTTTATTAAACTTTTATATAAGAAATACTTTTCATTAATAATATTAATTTTAGTTTGCCTGGTGATATTTTTATTTTCTAGTCAACCGGGTGAGGAATCATCAAAGATTTCTAATGATTTAATCATAAGAAAATTAGGTCACTTTAGTGAATATATGACTTTAGGTTTTTTCTCTTTTTGTTATTTATCTAATTTTTTTATAGGAAATAACAAGATAAAAGATTTTAAAAAAACTGTTATATTAAGTTTTTTATTTTCTGTTATCTATGCCACTACTGATGAATTTCATCAAACTTTTGTTGTAGGAAGAGATGGAAATATTGTTGATGTATTAATAGATAGTAGTGGATCTTTAGTAGGGATATTACTTTCTAGTATTGTATATTTTCTCGTAATAAAAAAATAGTAAAAAATATTGTAGTTTTTAGTTGTATTTTTTTTAGAAAAGTTATAAAATAATTATTTAGATAAATAAAATTAAATTAAAGGAGGAGTTATTGATGCTTAAAGCGCTTATTATAGAAGATGACAAATTATTAGCTGCATCATTGAGAGCTGCAATTTCAGAAAAATTTGATGCTGATGTTTGTTATAATGGATTAGATGGACAAAGACTTATAAATGAGAACGTGTATGATTTTGTTATAGCTGATAGTATTTTACCAGGAATGGGCGGAATAGATCTACTGGATTACATTCGTGAAGAAAAAGAACTTAAAACACCAGTAATTGTAATAACTATAGCTGAATCAACAGAAGAAAAGGCTAGAGTTATGAAGCATAGAGTAACAGAATATCTACCACGTGTAGCGGATGCTTCTCTTTTATTGACAACAATGTCAAACTTACTTCAACGCGAAAGTAATTTGAAAGGTGAGAATGAGATTACTTATAAAGATTTAGTATTAGATCTTAAAAATGAATTGGTATCTTCAAATGGAGGTTCTTTAGACACCATTAAAGGAAAATACCTTGAATTATTATCATTCTTTGTAATCAATAATAATATCGTACTAGAAAAAGAAGAAATCTTCGATCGTGTATGGGGTGTTGATTCAGAAACAACTATTAATGCTATTGAGGTTTATATTTCTGGATTAAGAAAAGAATTAAGAAAAATTGGTTACGATAAAAATCTAAGAACTGTTCGTGGTGTTGGATACACATTTGAGTAGGTAGAGTATGGAATTTAATTATCCGATAGATTATACATTATACAATACTGATGAGATAACTATTATTATTAAATTTTTAGATTTAATTGAAGAATGTTATTTGACAGGGGTGGAACTTACAGAGTTTAAATCTGCATATAAAGCATTTAAAAGTGTAGTTCGAGCTAAGTCTGAGGAAAATACGTTATATCGTGAATTTAAAGAAATTACTGGATATGATGGTTATCAAGCAGTAAAAGAAATGAAAAATGAAAAACCAAAAATTAAGCTGTAATGCTTAGTTTTTGGTTTTTTCATTTGTTTCAAGAAATCCGAAATGAAACTTAGTGTTTTTTCTAACGATTCTAGTGAAATTATATTTTTCAAATATATTGTCTTTAAAGTGAGCTTTAATAATTATTTTATCTTTTCCGACGCGACTAGCTTCTTTTATGAATTCTTCGTATGGGAAACTTTTATCAGCTAACGGAGTAATCCCTGATAGATTTTCAGATTCTTTAATATTATGCGAGAACATTGGATCAAAGTATACTATATCAAATGAATTATCAGGAGTACTCTTTAAATAATCTATACAATCGTAGTTATAAGTTATGATTTTTCTCATCGCTTTGTTTATTTCCTCACTAGGAGACACATAATTTTTAAGTCCATTACTCGTAATGAGATGAATAATCTTATTCTTTTCAATAGCAGTAACATTGTGTCCGTAATAACTTAATAAAATACTATCACCTGCAAGCCCCATGGTGCAATCTAGAACACTTTGCTTTTCTTTACCTATTATTTCAACTAAAGGCTCATTGTCCGAATTTTTTATTTTTAATGCAGTCGTATCCAAATGGAAGAAAAATTCTGAATCGTTTTCGAAGTAACTTAGTTTATTTTTATAAACGACTATTACTCCTTTTGTGGTTTCTAGCAACTGTTTGATAGTAGTTTTATTTCTTTTGACATATTTCAAATTTAATTCATCAGCTAGTTTTTGTGCCGTATCATTTAATTCTAAGGTGGTTTTTACACTAGTTGTTACAATTATATTTTTCATTTATTATTAAAGTTTTCTCCTCTGTAATAATAATATCTACATTTTTATCGTACTGATCTATTGGAACTTTTTCTTGGAGAAGCTTATCATATGATAAACCTATACTTGTTTTATATTTGTTTTTTGCAAAATATTTATCGTAGTAGCCTTTCCCGTAACCAAGTCTATAGCCGTTCTTATCAAAAACAATCGAAGGAGTGATTACTAGGTCAATATTACCGTTAAAGTACTCGCAACTTGTTGGCTCGAGTACCCCGAAATGGCCTTCGGTTAATTCCTTCAGAGAAGTTATATGTACAAGATTCATCGTATTGTTGTCTATTTTTGGAACAAAAATTTGCTTTTTATTTATCCACTTTTTTATAAAAGGTATAGTTGCTATTTCGCTACCAAAGCCAACGTAGATAAACACTTTTTCAGCTAATTTGAATAACTCGTTGTTCTCAATAGTTGAAAAAATTTTAGTAGATGCATAGTCTCGATACTCTTCAGATAGCTTGTTTCTCTCAATAATAAACTTTTTTCTAAGTTCTTTTTTCATAGTAGATTCACCTCAATTTATATTATATCATAAAATTAAATACAATTTTAATTTGATTGTAGCATACGGGACATCTGAGGTTATGTAAATGAAAAAAAGTATATTTTATGTGTAATAAAAATTTTTAGCCTTTATTATTTCTAAAAGCTAATATAAAAACAAATATGGATTTTAACAATAAATATACTTATGATGAGAGTATATTTATTATGTATTAATTTTTAGAATTTTTATAATAATGTATGTACAAGTATAATCAAAATTTTAAGAAAATATAAATAAATGTAAAATCAGTTAATGTTGATACAAAAGGATTTCAAATTTTCAAAATACTAAGGCATTTATAGAAATAAAAAAATCTTAAATTATGATTTGATATATGTAAAGAAAGAAAGTAGTAAAATAAAAAATAATTATTCATTATTTAATGGAAATAATAGTATAAATATGATATAATATAAAAGAAAATTTATGAGAAAGGAATCTTCTACAAATAATGACAAATTCAGAAAAAAATAAAGATATATTAAGCACTGATGAATTGGGAAAAAATAGTAAAAAAGCAGATGATTATTCAAGTTTACTAGAAAAGATTAGAAAACAAGTAGACATAGAAAATTCTTCTACTTACACTAGAAAGCCGCATGACGAACAAACAGGTCTTGAAGAAACAGTCGTGATGCCTACTGTAAGTGAAGAAGTAGATGTTCATGCTGAAACAGTCGTACTCGACAGAAATGAAATAGTTCATGCGATCGAAAAAGAACAAGCAAAAGAAGTGAAGAAAGAAGAAGTGGAAGAAAATCCAGTTGTGTTAGAAGTTTTAGGACTTAAAAAACGTATTGGATTAAAAACAATAGTTGAGGATATTACTTTTGACATGCGCGAAGGTGAAATTATCGGACTATTAGGGCCAAACGGAAGTGGTAAGACTACTATAATGAGAATGATGGTAGGATTAACTAAAACAACTAAAGGGGATGTTTATTGCTTTGAGAAACCTTTAGGTTTAGGAAAAACTGCTATGCTTAAAGAAGTTGGAGCGATGATCGAAACACCTGAGTTTTATAACTATATGTCTGGATGGTCTAACTTAAAACAAATTGCTCGTGTTTGTGGTAAAAAAGTAACAAGAGCACGTATGAAAGAATTAGTAGAATTTGTTGGACTAAAAAAAGTTATTAGAAAGAAAGTTAAAACTTATTCTCTAGGTATGCGTCAACGTTTAGGATTAGCGCAAGCATTACTTAATGATCCTAAGGTACTTATTCTTGATGAACCTGTAAATGGTCTAGATCCACAAGGGGTGCAAGATTTCCGTAATAAACTTAAAGAGATAGCAGCTACTGGAGTATCTATTTTAATCTCGTCTCACCTATTAGACGAAATCGAAAAGGTTTCTGATAGAATTATCGTTATCGAAAAAGGAAAAATCATTGCAGATGATAAACTAGAAAACCTTGTGTCAGATGAAATTATTAAGACATTAATAAAAACACACGATGTAGAAAAAACAGAATTATTAGTAAGAGAATTAGGTATTAGATATGAGTTGACTAAAGATGGATTTGTATTCGAGAACTTAAGTCGTGAAGAAAAATCTCGTATTATTTCATATCTAGTTAATAATAATGTTGAGTTAGATACAATTCGTGAATTACATACATCATTAGAGGATCGATTCCTACAAATTACAGGAGGGGAGAGAAAATAATGAAATTACTAATAAATGAGTTTATAAAAGATTATAAAAAGAAAACTACATGGTTATATTTCTTACTATCATTTGGGATTATTTTATTAAATAGTTATTTTACAAAAAGACAGTTTGAAGACGGTATCGATGCTGTGAAAATCTTAAGCGGAATAACAGTAGTTTCTGCTGCATTAGCTATGGTATTTTCATTAATTATGTTAGCTAATAACTTATCGCAAGAATACTCAAAAGGAACTATTAAATTTTTATATACAAGACCTAAATCACGTTCTGCAATACTAACTGCAAAAATAGTTTTAGCATTTATCAACTATATTATTTTCTTAGTGGTAGGAACAGTATTTGACTTTTTAACAAAGTATTATATATTTTTCGATAGAAAAGTAGGATTAAATCACTTGAATGATACTATAGAAGAAGGATATTTTGGTAGAACAGTTGCTAGACAACTTATCATTACAAATTTATCAGATCTAGCGGTATATATCTTCTTTGTAGCTATGGTAGTATTGGTTTGTGTAGTGTTCAAAACACAAATTTTATCACTAGTACTAGTAATGTTATCTCTTTTAGGAACTTCGTTAATTCAAGCATTAACAGTTTTTGCAGTTTCAAAATATTCATGGGCAAAATACCATATGTTCGATGTACCGTTATTTAGCTCATATTATGCAAGTGAAGCAGGAAGACAAACTGTAAAAGAAATATTCAAATTTGATAATGCAAATGCATTAATTATTATGTTAGTAGCATATAGTGTTGTATTCTTTACAATTTCATATATTGTAAATGCAAGACGTGATATTACAATAGATTAAAATTAAAAGTTGTTAGGAGGTAGGTAAGATGAGAAGTTCATTAAAGAAAATTGAGCGAATTAAGGATATTTTAGATTTAAATGGAGATGTATTGACTTATAAATATACGGATGAAGAAATCCGATTTAATTTAGGGGAAGAACAGTTAAGTAGTATTTTTAGTAGATTTATTAAGAGAAATTTACCTAAAGTAAAAGAAGGACTAAAGGCTGGTAAGTTAGTAAAATGTCAAAGTGGATTAGGAGTTTCTTGTTTATTCATACCAAGTGAGAATGAAGAAGATTTCTACCTAATTACCCCATTTTTAGAGTACTTAATTCCAACAAAATTATTCCAAGAGTCATTAACTAAATACGGAGCAAGTATCAATGAATTAATTTGTGATGTATACTTTTCATTACCAATTACACCACGTAAAAAATTCAACTACTTAATAGAGTTATTAGTAGAAGATGAAAATGTTGACTTCTTAGACGCTATCGTTTTAATTGAAGACTCAAGTGTGAAAAACGTAAGAAGAGCATCTTCTAGAAAAAACACATATTTAAATGGAATTTTAGAGAGTGAAGTTAAATTTAAACGTGAAATATTAGAAGCTGTAGTAGATGGAAATATTTCTCGTGTAAATATGTTATTTGATCTACGTCATAGAAATCATGGAGTGGAAGAAAATCATATAGAACAAGGTGTTAATGTTCGTCGTAGAAAATCATATAATATGAATGATTTATTACGTTATGCTTTAGAACAACATAACGAAGATTACCTAGGGATTGAAGAACTATGGGTTAAGATTAAAAACAAACTTGATAACTACGATTTATCAGAAGATGTTATTAGAAGTTACTGTTTACTTGTAGATAGAAATAAATACAAAGATAAACAAGCTGTAGTGCGTAACTGTATTGCATATATTAATGATCGTATTTCTGAAAAAATCAGCTTAGACAACGTAAGTGATTACTTAGGTGTTAACAAGAGTTATCTATCTTCGATTTTTAATAAAGACATGGGGATTAGTATTGTAGACTATATTCACGATAAACGTATTTCTAATGCTTGTTATCTACTAGCGAATACTGATTTTTCTATCTCAGAAGTAGCTGATTATATTGGATACTTTGATACAAGTTACTTCATTAGAATATTCAAAACTCTAGTGAAAATGACACCTCTTAAATATAGAGAGTCATTATCGAAAAGATAATAATAAAAAGATTGTTGGCTAATATATTAGTCAATAATCTTTTTTGTTTTTCTGGTAGTTTAATTTATTGACTTTAATATATTTGTATTTTACTATTTGCATTAGAATAATTGTGGTATAATATAATCATTCTTAAAATAAGTTAATCATAGGAGATTGTAAATGATTTTTGCATTAGATGTTGGAAATACGAATATTGTACTTGGAGTATTTGGAAGTGATTATAAGATGCTGCACTCTTGGCGCATTGCGACAGATAATACTAAGACTGAAGATGAACTTTATGTTATTATTCGAAATTTCTTCATTGATAAAGGGATAAAGTTTGAAGATTTTGATGGAGTAGTTATATCAAGTGTAGTGCCTAAGATGATGTTTGCTCTAGAACTACTGAGTAAAAAATATTTTAAAAAGGAACCTATTATTGTATCTGCTGAAATTAATACTGGTATAAAAGTTCCGGAACCGTATAGTAGTAAACTTGGAGCGGATCGTGTTGTTGATATCGTAGGAGCGAAAGTTAGTTCATACTTACCTGCAATTGTTGTAGATTTTGGAACAGCGACTACATTTGATTGTGTCGATGAAGATATGAATTACTGTGGAGGAATTATTTGCCCAGGAATGAATATTAGTGCAGAAGCATTGTATGCAAGAGCTGCTAAGTTACCAAGAGTAGAATTTGAAGCTGTGAGTACTTCATTAGGCTTAGATACAACTAGCCAGATGCAAGCGGGATTATTCTATGGCTTCTTAGGACAATTTGAAAATATTATTAAGCATCTTAAACAAGATTTAGGTAAAGATTATAAGGTAGTATTAACAGGTGGTTTATCTAAATTTATCGCAAAGCATAGTAATGTAGTTGATATAGTTGATGAAGAATTAACTCTGAAAGGTATTATTGAATTATATAAAATAAATAAAGAGCAATAATATTATTTGTTAATAAGAAGAATTGAAGATTTACCACTTGAAAAGTAGAGGTAAGTCTTTTATTCTGAATATAGTAAAAACAAAGATTTTAGTGTAGTTTAAAAGGAGATAAATTGATATGAAAATTACTGTTTTTTGTGGTGCGAATAATGGTAGAAATGAAGCATATAAAGAAAATGCTAAAGAACTTGGAAAGTGGATTGCTGACAATAACCACACTCTAGTTTACGGTGGGGGTAAAGTAGGATTAATGGGTATTATAGCTGATACTGTATTAGAAAATAATAGTGAAGTTATTGGTATAATGCCTCAATTTTTAGTAGACAGAGAGATTAGCCATACCGGCATAACTGAATTTATTATTGTTGATGACATGTCTATAAGAAAAGAAAAGCTTGTTAATTTAGGTGATGTATTTGTTGCTTTGCCAGGAGGTCCTGGAACATTAGAAGAAATATCACAGGTGATTTCATGGGTTCGAGTAGGAAAAAAAGATGCACCATGTATTTTAATGAATGTTGACGGATACTATGATTTTCTGGAACAATATTTTGATAAGATGGTTGAAGAAGGATTCTTAACTAAAGTAGATAGACAAAGAACATTATTTACTGATAGTGTAGCTGAGATGCACGAGTTTATCGCAAATTATAATAATAAATAAGAAGTAGTTATGTTAGGGAGGTTGACTCAACAAAATCTTGTTTCTTAAGAAATCACGATTTTTGAGTCACTCACATAAAAAAATAGACAATAATAGAAATTAAATGTATAATAGAAAATCGTAAGAAATTTTTAGAAGTATAAGAATTTGAAAGGAAAATATTTTAATGAAAGATTATTTAATTAGAGGACTAGCCTTTAATGATGAAATTAGATTTTTTGTAACAAAAACTACAGATTTAGTAGAAGAAATCAGACAAAGACACGATGCGTATCCAACGGCGATTGCAGCAGTGGGACGTACTGCTACAGTTACTACTATGATGGGAGCTATGCTTAAGAGTGGAGATAGAATTGATGTAGCTGTGCGTGGAGATGGACCTGTAGGAACTATATATGCTTCATCAAATGAACTTGGAGAGACTACAGCATACGCGAAAAATATGCAAGTTCATATTCCAAGCAATGCACAAGGGAAACTTGATGTAAAAGGAGTAGTAGGTGGTGGTAATATCACAGTGGTGCGTGATTTAGGATTAAATGAAAAATACACTACTACATCACCAATTGTATCTGGAGAAATTGCTGAAGACTTCACATATTACTTCGCAGCTAGTGAACAAGTGCCTTCAGCAGTCTCTTTAGGGGTGTTAGTAGAAACTGACAATTCTGTAATAGCTGCAGGTGGATTCATTCTACAAGTACTTCCGAACGCTACTAATGAGACAATTACTAAGATAGAACAAGCGATAAGTAATATTAAACCAATTTCTACGCTTATTCATGAAGGGAAAACTCCAGAAGAAATTGCAAATATTATCTTTGGTGGAGAAGAAAACTACCGTATCTTACATAAAAATGACGTAGAGTTCAAATGTACATGTTCTAAAGAACGTTATGCTGATGCTCTGGTAACATTAGGTAAAGAAGAATTAGAAGATATTGCTAAACAAGAGACAACAGAATTAGTTTGTGCATTTTGTAAAGAAAAATATCATTTTTCTCAAAAAGAAATAACAGACTTATTAGAAAATTTAAAATAATATTATGAATAAAGAGCCTTAATGAATAACATTTCATTAGGCTCTTGAATTTTCAATGAAAGTTTGGTATCATAAATAAAATTACTCAAAGTTTATATAGGAGGAGTTATGGAATTACTAAGAGAAATGGTTATTACCGATGGTAAAGTTTATGATAATAATGTCCTTAAAGTTGATTCATTTTTAAACCATCAAATCGATGCTGGTTTAATGATGAAAATGGCAGAATCTTTTTACGAGTATTTTAAAAAAGAGAAGATAACGAAGATTTTGACAATTGAGGCAAGTGGTATTGCACCAGCAATTATGGTTGCTAATTTATTTAAAGTGCCGATGGTGTTTGCTAAAAAGAGTAAGCCATCTACTTTGAAAAATAATGATGTGTATACTGCAGAAGTTCATAGCTATACTAAAAATATAACTAATACTATAGTAGTTTCTGAAAAATTCATTAATAAAGATGATAAAGTTCTTATAGTCGATGATTTCCTTGCTAACGGGCAAGCTACATTAGGACTTATGGAAATAGTAGAACAAGCTGGTGCCGAAACTGTGGGTGTTGGTATCTTAGTTGAGAAAAGTTTCCAAGATGGTAGAAAATTATTAGACGAGAGAAATGTAAATGTTTGTTCTTTATGTAGAATAGCTTCTCTTGAAAATAACGAAGTTAAATTTAATATATCAGATGATGAAAAATAAGAAAGGATTTTAATAAAATGTGGGAAAATAAATTTCAAAAAGAAGGTTTAACATTTGATGACGTACTATTAGTACCAGCAAAAAGTGATATCTTACCTAAGAAGGTTGATTTAAAAGTTAGTTTAACGGAGAAAATCAAATTATCAGTACCTGTTATTTCTGCTGCAATGGATACAGTAACAGAACACAAAATGGCGATCGCAATGGCACGTGAAGGTGGTCTAGGTGTAATTCACAAAAATATGAGTATTGAAGAACAAGCAGAGCAAGTAAGAAAAGTTAAACGTTCAGAAAGTGGAGTAATAACTGATCCTTTCTTCCTTACACCAGATAGCTTAGTATATGAAGCAGAAGAGTTAATGCAACAATACAGAATTTCAGGTGTACCTATTGTAAACAATGAAAAAGATATGAAAGTAGTAGGAATCATCACCAACCGTGATATGAGATTCTTAACTGATTTTGATATTAAAATTAGTGAAGTAATGACTAAAGAGCACCTTATTACTGCTCCAGAGAAAACTACTTTAGAAGAGGCTAGTGAAATCTTACGTAGCCACAAAATTGAGAAATTAATCTTAACTAATGAAGAAGGAAAATTAACAGGATTAATTACAATTAAAGATATTGAAAAATTAGCTAAGTACCCTAACTCAGCAAAAGATGCTAAAGGACGTTTATTAGTAGCTGGATCTGTTGGTATCACAAACGATACAGTAGACCGTGTAGATGCTTTAGTAGCCGCTGGAGTAGATGCTATCGTAGTTGATACAGCTCACGGGCATTCTAAAGGAGTATTAGATGCTGTTAAAACATTAAGAACAAACTATCCTAACCTAGACATTATCGCAGGTAACGTAGCAACTGGAGAAGCTGCTCGTGATTTATTCGAAGCAGGGGCAGATGTTGTTAAAGTTGGTATTGGACCAGGATCAATCTGTACTACTCGTGTAGTTGCAGGGGTAGGTGTACCGCAAATAACTGCTATCTATGACTGTGCGACAGTAGCTCGTGAATTAGGAAAAACAATCATAGCTGATGGTGGAATTAAATATACTGGTGACGTAGTAAAAGCTATCGCAGCTGGTGGACATGCTGTAATGTTAGGTTCTATGCTTGCGGGTTGTGAAGAATCACCAGGTGAATTAGAAATCTTCCAAGGTAGAACATTTAAAGCATACCGTGGAATGGGATCAATTTCTGCGATGGAAAAAGGATCTAAAGACCGTTACTTCCAAGAAGACGGTAAAAAGTTAGTTCCAGAAGGAATCGAAGGACGTACACCTTATAAAGGTGCTGTTTCTGAAACAATTTACCAAATTATTGGTGGATTACGTGCAGGTATGGGTTACACAGGTTCACGTGATTTACGTGCACTTCGTGAAAACTCACAATTTGTTCGTATGACAGGAGCAGGATTAATCGAATCTCACCCACATGACGTTCAAATTACAAAAGAAAGTCCAAACTACTCTAAATAATAATTATGAATAATAAAGAAGCTAGGATCTTGAATTTCAAGTTCCTAGCTTTGTTTTATTTCTTAGATTTGTTTAGTTAAATCGATCATCTCAAGAAGGCCTTGGGCGCAGTCGCTACCTTTGTTTCCTGCTTTTGATCCAGCTCTTTCAATAGCCTGATCTATGTCTTCAGTAGTTATAACACCGAACATAACTGGAATGTCGCTATTAAGACTAATGTGACCAACACCTTTTGCAACTTCGTTACAAACTAGGTCATAGTGACTAGTGCTTCCACGAATAACACTCCCTAATGTAATAACACCATCGTATTTATTTGTAGCTACTAATTTTTTAGTGATAAATGGAATTTCAAATGCCCCAGGAACCCAGTAAACATCGATATTTTCTTCTTTTACTTCGTTTCTAATTAGGGTATCCTTAGCTCCACCTAATAATTTAGATGTAATAAATTCGTTAAAACGAGCTACTACAATTGCTACTTTAATATCTTTACCTATAAATTTTCCTTCAAATGTTGTCATAATAATATTCTCCTTATATGTCTAAAAAGTGATTAAATTTAATTTTTTTTGTTTGTAAATAGTGTTTATTTTCTTTTTGTGGTTTTATATTTATTGGAACACGGTCTACCACATTAATTCCTAGAGAGCTTAGTTGCTCTACTTTGTCAGGATTATTCGTAAGAAGTTTTACCGATTTAATCCCTAAGTAATCAAGCATGTCTACGGCTATAGTATAGTCTCTTTCATCGGGAGCAAATCCTAGTTGAACATTGGCCTCGTAAGTATCAACGCCTTGTTCTTGTAGTTGATAGGCAAGAAGTTTATTTCTTAATCCTATTCCTCGTCCTTCTTGTCGTAGATAAAGAACTGCTCCGCGACCTAAGTCTGAAATCTTTTGTAGAGCAGCATGTAGTTGTTCCCCACAGTCACACCTGTGTGAAGTGAAGACATCACCAGTTAAGCACTCTGAGTGAACACGTATTAATAAAGGCTCTTCAGAAGTCAAATCACCTTTACTAATTATTAAATGTTCTTTATTAAATTCGTCTTCGAATAGCTGTAAATCAAAATCACCAAATTCTGTAGGTAATTTTACTTTGACACTATCTTCAAATGACAAAAAACGTGTTAGTTCATCCAAATCAACAACCGTTAAATTCCATTTTTTAGCGAATTCATATAAGTCATCTCTTCTAGCCATAGTGCCATCTTCATTCATAATTTCACAGATGTATGTAGCTTCTGTACTATTAGCTAATCTTGCTAAGTCTAAACTTGCTTCTGTGTGACCGCGACGAACCTTGATTCCACCGTCACGACCGATTAGTGGGAACATATGTCCAGGTCTATTGAAATCATCAGGTCTAGAATTAGGACTTGCTAATTCTTTTATAGTTGTTGCTCTTTCGAAAGCTGAGATTCCCGTAGTTGATGTTTTGTGGTCGACGCTCACAGTGAATGCAGTCTCATGTGGATCTGTATTTTTATCTAGCATAGAGTGCAGATTTAATCTTTTAGCTATTTCAGTTGAAACTGGTGCGCAAATTAATCCACGAGCATGTTTTGCCATAAAATTAACAGTTTCACCTGTAACGAATTCTGCTAGTCCTACTAAATCTCCTTCAGCTTCTCTGTCATCATCATCGATAAGAACGATTAATTTTCCAGCTTTTAAATCTTCTATTGCTTGTCTTACGTTATTAATCATTAAACTTTCCTCCAAATAGTTTTAATTGAGCTTTTATGTATTTTGCTAATATATCTGTTTCTATATTTACACTATCGCCAATTTTTAATTTTTCTAAATTCGTATGTTTAGCTGTATGTGGAATTAGCGATACCGTAAATTTGTTATTATCACAAGTTACTACTGTCAAACTTATCCCGTTAATTGTAATAGATCCTTGGTTAATAATTTCACCTTGGAATTTACTTGGATAAGAAAAAGTAAGTAGGATGGCATTTTCGTCTTTTTGTCTTGCTGCTAATTGTGCTAAACCATCACTATGTCCAGAAACAATATGACCTTCAAATCTATCTGAATGTCCCATTGCAGGTTCTAGGTTGACAGCGTCATTTATTTTCAAATCTTTAAATGTCGTTCTTTTATAAGTTTCTGGCATAATATCTACAGTAAACTGTGATGAACTTTTTTGTACACATGTTAGACATACACCGTTTACCGCCATACTATCACCAATTTTGTATGTTTCTAGTAAATTCTTACTCGCTTGAATAGTTAGTTTTATACTGTGGCTAGACTTGATAATTTTTACTATTTTACCTTGTTCTTTTATTAATCCTGTAAACATTGAGATATTCTCCTTCCTGAGATACGTATATCTTCGCCAAGTTTAGTAATCTTAGTATCATGAAGTTTTATTTTTTCATTTGTTATTCTACTACTAGTGAATGATGAAGTATTGTTCCCCCCTAAAAGAATAGGTGAGATATAAGTTATGACTTCATCCCAATAACCGCTAGCTAAAAATTGATCGTGAATGTTAGGTCCACCTTCTACATAAACCGATTGAATACCTAGTTTCGCAATTTCTGATAAAATTTCTTTTATGCTGAAATCATTAGGTGTGATAAGAGTCACATGTGAAGGTAAGTTTTCGTGTTTAACTTTTGTGAAAACTATAACTTCAGATGAACTATTGTTAAATAAGTTAAGATTACTTTGTTCAAAGATAGAGCCTTCAGCATCTAGGACAATTCTTTTTGGTGGGAACAGTGATGTATTAGCGCCAAGTAATGTTGGATTATCTATTAATACCGTTTTGGCACCTACGAGAATTGCTTGATAATTATCTCGTTCATTTCTGACAAAATCATAGACTTCTTTACCGGTAATCTGTGTTCTTTCATCGGTAAAGGCTAGCTTTCCATCGAGACTAGTAGCTTGTTTTAAAACTACATAAGGTCTTTTTTCAGTATGATATAGATTATAAGCGTAGTTTAAATTATAAGCCTCTTTTTTAAGAATACCAGTTATTACTTCGATACCATTGTCCTGCAAGTATTTGATACCTTTTCCACTAACGATAGGATTAGGATCTAATTGAGCAACGACTACCTTTGAAATTCCCATTTCTATGATAGCATCTGTACAAGGTGGTTGTTTCCCTTTATGATTACAAGGTTCTAGCGTAACGTATAGTGTTGAATTAAATAATTTTTCAGGAGTTTTGCAAGTAGAAATTGCATTTTTTTCAGCATGTTCACAGCCGTATCGAAGGTGCGAACCTCTTGCGATAATTTCATTATCTTTTATAATAACTGCTCCAACCATTGGATTAGTATGTGTATACTTAGCACCACGCTTGGCTTCAAGAAGAGCAAGATTCATAAAATATTCATGCATATTATCAACTCCTTTCTAAAAATAAAAATCCCAATTACATTTGAATTTCAAATTTAATCGGGATTGATGGTTAGTTTTATATTCGATTAATACACCTTAGTACTCTTAGATGCACCATAGGCTATAAAAATATTCTCGATAAAGCATTAGGTATTTTTATCCTAATACTACTAATTTCTTCTCCCATCCAGACTTTACTGTCGGTTCTGGAATTTCACCAGATCAGCTTGCGCTCACGGACTTCTAGTAAACTAGTCACCGCCGGTTGGGACTTTCACCCGACCCCGAAGAAATATTTAATTCATGACTTAATATTAACACTAATGAAAACGGTTGTCAATGATAAAAAATAAAAACTATCACAAAATATGAAATATACAATGTGATAGTTTTATTTAATTTATTATAAGAATTGTGCTAAACAAACGATAAGGATAATAATTGGAAGTACATATCTTAGTAAGAATAACCATACTTTGAATAATGCTAGGCTAGATTTTTTATTTTTGTCGATGTGTAATTGTTCTAAAGCTACTTTTTTATCAAGTACATATCCTGTGAATATTGATAAAGCAAGACAACCAAGTGGCATTAGAATATTAGAAACTAAGAAATCCATTAAATCAAAAACTGTTTTTCCAAATATTAATGTATTAGATAATGAACCGTAAGATAGGGCAGAAGGAATTCCAACGATAAAAGTTAAGATTCCGATAATGATACTAAATTTAGTACGATTAGTATTTCTTTGATTAGTGATATTTCCTACATTAATTTCTAACATAACTACTGATGAAGTAATAGTAGCGAATAAGAATAATATTAAGAACAAGATGTAGAAGATTTTACCAAATGCCATATTATTGAATAATTGAGGTAGCACGATGAATAATAAACTTGGTCCACCTTCAGACTCCATACCGAATGAACTCATTGCAGGGAAGATTGCAAGACCAGCCATTACTGAAACAGCGATGTTCATTAATACAACTGAGATACCAGATTGAACAAGATTAGTTCTTCTATCAAGGTAAGAAGCATATGTAAGCATAGCTGTAACCCCGATTGATAGTGCGAAGAATGATTGTCCTAGTGCGAATAATATTCCAGAACTAGTGATTTTAGTGAAATCTGGTTTTAAGAAATAAGTTACTCCGCTCAACGCATTAGGTAATGTTAATGATCTAGCGATAATTACTAAGAAGATAATGAATAATAGTGGCATCATGATTTTTGATGCTTTTTCAATACCTTTTTGAACACCACGAGATACTATATAAATATTCAATAAGATGAATAGTGCTTGAGCACCTAATGCAATCCAAGTGTTAGAAATAATACTAGTGAAAAGTGTTGCGTGATCAGTAGTAGCGTGGATGCCAAGTGCATCCGCGATTGAAATACCAAGATATACTAAGATCCATCCACCGATAACACTGTAGAATGATAGTAAGATAAATAGTGCGAATCCACCGATATAACCAATAACATTGTATTTTTTATTTTTTCCTAATTTACCAAAAGTTCTAATTGCTGATACTCCCGCACCACGGCCTAGTACGAATTCAGCTAGAAGAAGTGGTAAACCAATTAATAATGTAAAGATAAGGAAGACCAGTAAGAATCCACCTCCACCATTAGCTGCGGTCATATACGGGAACTTCCATACTGCACCTAGTCCTATTGCAGAACCAGCAGAGGCAAGTATGAATCCTATTTTAGAACTCCATTTTGAATTATCTGACATAAATTTTTCCTCCTAAATTTGATGTTAAAAATAAGTAAAAGCTATTTAGAAAATACTAAATAGCTTTTTAGAAATATATATTATTATACTCAAAGACCATTTAGTATTTTTACCAATGGCCGAAAACAAACTTAACTAGCCATTGTAGACATCGTTGCACTTATATCTACAATGCTATGAGATATAAGTGCTGCTAAAATGGCACAAAAAAGTATTCTCTTTTACTAGTTAAAATTGTGTTTTTCATAATTGAGTAGCTCCTTTTTATAATTGTTGATAAAATCTTAACATTTATCTGAAAATTTGTCAATTATTTTTTTGTAATCTTTATGAAAAAAATGAAATAGGTATTAAATTTTCAATTGTAAGTAGAATCATTATTCTATGAATTAATGTTAATTTATGAAAGTGGTTTTAATTGATAAAAAATATCGAATAGGGGATAAGTTAAATAATTAATATGATTAAAATTTTTATTATAAAAAGTTAAAGAAAGCTTAATATAATAAGGAAAGTTGAAGTTAAATGAATTTTAATTATAATTATTATTTAAAAAATTGTAAAAAAACCTTTAAAAATTTACGTAAAGTGTTGCATTGAATTTTGATATATGTTAATATTGTAACTATATGAATTTAATGCATAAATTAATGTATTTATAGAAAATTTAGGAGGAAGTTTAATAATGAACAAAAATGTTAAAAAATTAGTAGCAGCTACAGTAGTTGCTGGATTAGCAGTAGCACCAGTAGCAGCTCAAACAACTACAACAGTAGCACAAGCTGCTGAACAAGCTCAATCAAAACACGTTGTAGCTAAATTCGTACAAAACGCACAAGGTAACTTCGTACAAGTTACTGCAACTCAAGATGTACAAGATGCAAAAGTTACAATCTCAGTTGACGGGAAAGGTCAACACGTAGTAAACGTTGGAAACCTTAAAAAAGGTGAAACTAAATTAGTACCTTTCAACGTTGATGCTAAAAAAGTAGGAAACGGATTTGCTCCAAAAGCATTACCAAAAACTGCTGCAGTAACTGATCACGTAACAATCTCAAAAACTATCAACTCTCACTTAGTAAGAGCAACAGTTTCTTACAAATATGAAGATGGTAAAGCAGCTGTTAAACCTGAAGGTAAACCAGGAAACAATGATGGAAATGGTAAAAAAGAAGAAGGTAAACCAGGAGATCGTCCAAGATTTGATGAATTAGTAGCTGGAGGAGAAAAACCAACTCCAACACCAGCACCAGGAAATGATGTGAAACCAGGACCAGCTCCGGCTCCAACACCAACTCCAGAACCACAACCAGCACCAACTCCGGAACTAAAACCTACTCCAACACCAGCACCAGGTGAAGGATCAACTACGAAACAAGAAAGACCAAAGTATAAAACAACAATTGGTCACGACGCTGACGAGTTCCACTTCTAAAACTTGATTGATAATCTAATTATTATTCCAATCTAACATAGATATTTCAAAAATGGATGTAATCCTTAATTTAGGATTGCATCCATTTTCTTTTAATATCTTTTATTACACAGAAAACAGACTCTAGAACTCTAGAATCTGTTTTTCTTTATTTTATTCGTTATCTAATTGCATGTAAACAACCTGAGTAGTTAAGTATTCTTCTAAACCGTGTTTACCGTCTGCTCCACCGATACCAGATTTACGACGTCCAGCGTGGAATCCTTGCATTGCTTCGAAGTTTTCACGGTTGATATATGTTTCACCGAATTTTAGGCCATTAACTGCTTTGAATGCAGTGTTTAGATTAGTAGTATAAACTGATGAAGTTAACCCGTATTCTGAATCATTAGCGTATTCTAATACTTCTTCTAAAGTTTTGAATGTAGCAATTGGAATTACAGGTCCGAATGTTTCTTCTTTCATGATGTTCATTTCGTTAGTTACGTCTGTTAAAACAGTTGGTCCAAAGAAGTATCCAACTTGATTTTCATCGCGAGTTCCACCGTAAGATAGAGTAGCACCTTGTTTAACTGCATAAGCAACTTTTTCTGCAACTGTATCTAAAGCACGTTTTTCAATAAGTGGTCCATAATCTACGCCACCGTCTTTATTTGGATCACCGAATTTAACTTTGTCAAGTTCTGCGAATAATAATTTTTCGAATTCAGCTTTAACATCTTCGTGTACATAAACTCTTTCTGCACAGTTACATACTTGTCCAGAGTTAATTACACGTGAAGCTACGATTGCTTTTGCAGCAAGATTTAAGTCAGCATCTTTAAATACGATAGCTGGTGCTTTTCCTCCAAGCTCTAGAGAAACATTAGTAATATTTTCAGCTGCGGCTTTCATAACTTCTTGTCCAGCTGTTAAGCTACCTGTTAAGCTTACTAATCCAACTTTAGGGTTAGAAGCTAATCTATTTCCAACTACAGATCCACGACCGTGAACAATGTTTAGGATACCTTTAGGTAGGCCTACTTCTACACAGATTTCAGCGAAAATATCTGCGTTAATTGGTGTTAATTGGCTTGGCTTTAATACGATTGTATTCCCTGTAAGTAAAGCTGGTGCAGCTTTTCTAGCGATTAAGAAGAATGGGAAGTTCCAAGGTAAGATACCAGTAGTTACTCCGTGAGGGCGTTTGAATAGGAAGATGTGTTCATCTTTTCTATCACTTTGAATAATTTCTCCCTCATATCTTCTAGCCCACTCAGCCATGTAATCTAAGTAATCTGCAGTGAATAATACTTCAACTTTAGCTAAATCGAAAGTTTTACCACCTTCGTTAACAATAGTTTGTGTTATTTCTGGTTCGCGTTCACGAATACGATCCGCAATTTTTCTCAGGTATGCTCCTCTTTCAACAGCTGGTAATTTCTCCCAATCAAGTTGTGCAACTTCTGCGATATCGATAGCGCGGTCTACATCTTCTCTAGTTGAAGAAGGAACTTTTGCGATAACTTCTTCTGTTGATGGATTTAGCACGTCAAGATAATCATAATTTGAATTATTTTCGAATTCCCCATTGATAAAATTTTTTAAAACTTTAACTTCACTCATAGTTTAGTTCTCCTTTTTCTTTTTCGGTAAGTAAACGTTACCATTTCTTGCTAACATTATATATTATGAAAAAGTATAAATCAAGTGTTTTGTTTAAGTTTTTGATATATATTTATATATTTAAAGATTAAATTTGATAATTTTAATAAAAAAATTGTATATGTATATTTTCAAAAAATAGTATTAATTAATGAGAGGAGAGAAAAATCAAAAAAATATAAATATCTGTAATATAGCAAATAAAACGCATACAATAAAGAAGGGTGTTATTGGTGTACAAAAATTAAATTTTTGTACTTGTTACAGATTAATGTTAAATTTAATATTTAATACATTAAGTAATTAAAGTAAATAATAAGAAAAAATTTTCTCGAGCAAAATTATTTCCATATTCAATATGTTTAGTGGTATAATCTTAGGTAAGAAACAATTAGGAGGTTCATTAATGAAACAGAATATAGGAGTTATTGGTTTATCAGTAATGGGAAGCAACTTAGCTTTAAATATCGCGGACAATGGATTTAAGGTTGCGGTATTTAATAGAACAACAACAGTTGTGGATAAAATGCTAGAGGAGCACCCACACAAAAATGTAGTAGGAAGATATTCTCTACAAGAGCTAATTGACGGTCTAGAAAAACCTAGAAAAGTTGTTTTAATGGTTAAAGCTGGGTTTGCTGTTGACAGTTTAATAGAACAATTAACACCTCTACTAGAAAAAGGTGATATTATTATCGATGGAGGAAACTCATTCTTCAAAGATACTCAAAGAAGATACGACTTATTATTAGAAAAAGGAATCAACTACTTCGGTGTTGGTGTATCAGGAGGAGAAGAAGGTGCAAGATTTGGTCCTGCTTTAATGCCTGGTGGAGATGAAAAAGCATATGAAGAAATTCGTCCGATTTTAGAAGCTATTGCTGCTAAAGTGAATGGCGTTCCTTGCTGTAGCTACACTTCAACTGGTGGAGCAGGTCACTATGTGAAAATGGTCCACAATGGTATTGAGTATGGAGATATGCAATTAATCTCTGAAGCATACAAAGTTCTTAAACACCTAGGTGGATTTACTAACGAAGAATTACAAGAAACTTTTGAAGAGTGGAATAAAGGTGAACTAGAATCTTATCTAATTGAAATCACTGCAAATATCTTCAAAGTTAAAGAAGAAGACGGAAGCTACTTAGTAGATAAAATCTTAGATAAATCTCAACAAAAAGGTACAGGTAAATGGACTAACGAACAAGCTATTGACTTAGGAATTGATGTATCAGTTATTACAGCTGCTTTAAATGGAAGATATATGTCAAACCTTAAAGAAGAACGTGTTCGTGCTGAACAAGAATTCACTCGTAGACCTTATGCAGTTGTAGAAGATAAAGAAAGATTAAAAAATATTGTAAAAGATGCATTATTCATTTCAAAAATTGTATCTTATGCACAAGGATTTAAATTACTACAAGCTGCTGAAAAAGAATACAACTGGACTTTTGATTATTCACAAATTGCTAAAATTTTCCGTGGTGGATGTATTATTCAAGCGAAAATTTTACAAAACATTATCGAAGCATACCAAAATAATTCAAAATTAGAAAACTTAATCTTTGATCCATTCTTCAAAGAAGTAATCGAAACAAGACAAGATAGTTTACGTGAAGTTGCTACATTAGCAATTACTAATAGATTACCACTAAGTGCTATGACATCTGCAATTTCATACTTAGATATCTACACTACAGCGAACAGTGGTGCTAACTTAATTCAAGCACAACGTGACTATTTTGGAGCACATACTTTTGAAAGAACTGATAAAGAAGGAAGTTATCACTATGACTGGGTTGGAAACAATGGAAAATAAAACAGCTATAACACTTTTTGGGGGTACAGGAGACTTAACTTATAGAAAACTGTTACCTGCATTATATAACTTAAACGCATTAGGTAAATTAGCCGATGATTTTAAGATTGTTGTGATAGGTCGTAGAGGATACACACAATCAGATTATATTGATATTGCTCGTACGTGGGTTAAAGAATACGCTCGTACAAAATTTGACGATGCACAATTTGATGCGTATGCTAAGAGAATTATTTACTTCAAAATGGATATGACAAATGAAGATGATTATGAAATGCTGCAAAACTTCTATGTTGAGCAAGATATTCAAAATCATGTATACTACTTTGCAGTAGCTCCTACGTTCTTTATTACTATTACGAATGGACTTAAAAAACATTGTTCTGAAAATAATGCGAAGGTTATTATTGAGAAACCATTCGGAGAAGATTTAGAAAAAGCTGGATTATTAAATGATGAGCTTGCTAAATTCTTCGATGAAAATGAAATTTATCATATCGACCATTATTTAGGTAAAGAGATGATTCAAAACATTCTTTCTTTACGTTTTGAAAATATAATCTTCAAAGGTATTTGGAATAAAGACTTTATCGAAAATGTTCAAATTACAGCTGCTGAGACAGTAGGTGTAGGAACAAGAGCTAGTTACTACGATAAAAGTGGTGCTTTAAAAGATATGGTTCAAAACCATTTATTACAAGTATTATCACTTGTAGCGATGGAAGAACCTAAAGAAGAGGGAAGCCGTGGTATTCACGAAAGTCAATATAACCTTCTTGCTTCACTTAAACCAATTGAGGATGTTCACGAAAGTCTAGTAATGGGACAATATGAAGGGTATCTACAAGAGGAAAACATCCCTGCTGACTCTAAGACAGAAACTTACGCAGCGTTAAAATTATTTGTAGATAATGAGCGTTGGGAAGGTGTACCATTCTTTATAAGAACTGGTAAAAAACTAGAGAAAAGAGAAACTCAAGTAGTAGTTCAATTTACAGCTGTTGGATCATCTCCGGGTAATGTATTAATAATAAAAATTCAACCTGAAGAAGGTGTGTATTTCCAATTTAATGCTAAAAAACCAGGAGCAGAGCAAGAATTACAACCTATCTCTTTAGACTTCTGTCAAAGTTGTATATTAGAAAATATTATAAATACTCCAGAAGCGTATGAAAGATTATTAGATGCTTGCTTCAGAGAAGATAGAGCACTGTTCTCACAATGGAACCAAATCGTAGCTTCTTGGACGTTTGTTAATGAACTAATTGCTAAATATGAAGAACAAGGTTCTCCATTATATACTTATGAACAAGGTTCAAAAGGGCCTAAAGAAGCTGACGAACTTGTTAATTGGGTTAAATAAATAATTAAATGTATTGTGTGAGTAAAATCATGCAATACATTTTTTTAGTTTTAGATATTATTTAGTAGGGTTGCAAAGTTTACGATAACGGATAAGTGTAGTATAATTAAAAGATATAAAAATAATAAAGATTTTGAAAAGGAGCAATTAATGAGACTTTTAGATTCAATGTTAGAATATAACGAATATTTTGTAAAATTTGAAGAATATCAAAAATATAAAACTGAGGATAAATACCCGGCTAAAAGAGTTGTAATGTTTACATGCATGGATACGAGATTAGTTGAACTTTCAACAAAATCTTTAAACTTGTCTTCTGGGGATGTAAAAGTAGTAAAAAATGCTGGAGCAATATTAACGCATCCATATGGTTCGATTATGAGGAGTTTGATAATAGCAGTTTATATGCTTAAGGCTGACGAAATTATCGTTATGGGGCATCATGATTGTGGTATGCAAAATATTGATACTAGTTTAATTATGGAAAAAATGCAGAGTAGAGGTGTAGGTAAGGAAACTATAGATATTCTGCAGTATTCAGGCCTTGATTTGAGTTCATGGTTACATGGATTTGATGATGTTAATGAGAGTGTGGCCCATGACGTAAATATGATAACAAAACATCCATTGATTCCAAAAGATGTTCCTGTTCATGGGTTAGTTATTAATCCTGAAAATGGAAAAGTAGACTTAGTTGTAAATGGATATGAAAATCTAAGAAATTAGGGGGGAACGCGAGTTGAAAAAAATATTAATACTAAATACAGGTGGAACTATCTCAATGAGTGAGGACCAGAAAACTGGGAAAGTTGCCCCAACTGATAGTAACCCGATAGGTGCTGGTGGAAACATATTTTCTTATATTGGAGATTTGTATGTAGAAGATTTATATCATCTTGCTTCTCCTCAAATAACAGAACGTGAAATGTTAGGTATAAAAAATAGAATTGAAGAAGCTGTGAAAGAGGGCTATGAAGGTGTAGTAGTTACTCATGGAACAGATACACTAGAAGAGACGGCTTATTATTTAGAGTTGACATTAGATATAAACATTCCTGTTGTCGTAACAGGTGCTATGAGATCAAGTAATGAAATAGGTGCAGATGGACTAGCTAATCTTAGAAGCTCTTTAGTAGTTGCTGTTGATGATGAGAGTAGGGATAAAGGTGTATTAGTAGTTATGAATGATGAGGTTCATACTGCAACATATGTTACAAAGACACATACTACTAATGTAGCGACATTCCAGACACCAACATTTGGTCCGATAGGTCTGGTATCTAAAAATAATGTTATATATTTCCAAAAATTGATTAAAGAGGAACATTATAAGGTAAATACTACTGAAAAGAAAGTATATTTACTAAAAGCGTATGCTGGTATGGATGAGAAGTTGATTAATGCTGTATGTGATTTAGGTGCGGATGGTTTAGTTATAGAAGCTTTAGGAGCTGGGAATCTACCGCCAAAAACTGTTTCTTCTGTTAGAAACTGTATCGAAAAGAATATACCTGTAGTTTTTGTTTCTCGTGCATTTAATGGAGTTACTCAAGATGTTTATGACTATGAAGGTGGAGGAAAAAGATTCCAACAAGATGGAGTTATTTTCACAACAGGCTTGAGTGGTCAGAAGGCCAGAGTAAAATTAATGATTTTATTGGAAGCGGGTATATCATTTGAAAAACTAGGAAAACTATTTTAATAATTGTTTTAATTACTATACTATATTTTTATAAGGTTGAATAATTTTTATAATTATGGTAGTATATTAAATGATTAAAATTAGGAAAGAGGTGTAAAATTGAAATTTAAATATCACAAGTCGTATCGCGGTTTTTATCTACTTGATGAAAACAAATTTAAACGACCATACCAAAAATTAGATCAAGAGAAAACATTAAAAAACTTAGGTAATAAAACTGAGTTTAATAAAAATGAAATAATAGAAATAGAAGATAAGTTAGTAGTCTTTTTTGAAAAAAATGCTGAACAATCTACAAAACAAAATAATACAAAAAAACAAAAGAATTCAAAAAAAATTGAGGGAATTGATTTTGAAGTACTAGAGTTAAAATATAAAACTCCAAAGCTTCTGTTGAAAAAATTATATAGTATTATTTCGGAAAATTCTAATAAAGCAGGACGCGACTTAGAGTCAGTTTTATCAGTAATAGAAAATATTACGCTTGCTGATAGTTTATTCTCATCAAAAGTTAAGAAAATATTCTATTATAGTGATAAAGAATTGGAGAGTCTATTAACTAGATATAATTTTGACGATATTAATGTTGCTGACTTGAAAAAAGATATAGAAGTGAATTACCCTAGTCAATACATCTCTAATTTGCCGATAGATTATAAAGAATATGAAATGATTTTCGTATTTTACTTTATAATACTAATTGAATTACTAACAATTTTAAAATAAAAAATGGATTTTTTGATTAAAATCTTCCTAAAGACTTGATTTTTTGTTAAGTCTTTGCTATAATTTTAATCAGAAAGTTTATTTTTTTAGAATAAGTTGGTCGAAAAACGACCTAACTGGACATTAATTGTCCACAGGATAAATTTTCAATTTTACAGGGGAAACTTAAGATGGATATTTTACATTTGTTACATATGCAAAGTAGACTCGTTCCTGAAATGTTTATGAAATTTAATAATAGATACGAACTACTAGTTGTTATTAAGGTTAATCAACCAGTAGGTAGAAAAACACTGTTGAATTTCATTAATATGACAGAAAGACAATTACGTACGGAATGTGAAGTTTTATCCAAGTTAGGATTGATAACCAAAAAAGCTACAGGGATGAGTGTTACAGAAAAAGGAGAAATGCTTCTTTTGGAAATAAAGGAATCGGTAATAAACGATGCGTTTGTTAAAGAGAGAAGTTTTATTAAGAATCATTTTTCTATAAAACAAGTTCATATAGTTGCGGGTGATTTCATAAATAATGAAGCCACTAGGGAAGAAATGACAAGCCTACTTCTGGATAAGGTTAATGCTAAAATAACTAAAGATTGCGTAATTGGAGTCAGCGGAGGAAGTACGATGTACTACATAGCCGGCAAAGCTAATGCAACATTTGGTTATGGAAAAAATGTTACTATAACCCCAATTAGAGGTGGATTATCTGTGGTAGATACAGAATATCAAGCTAACGATATTGCCTCTAAAATGGCAAAAAATTCTGGACATGCTTATCAATTACTACATGCACCAGATAATATAGGAGAAAAAGCATTAGAAGAACTCGTGAAAGAGCCAGTTGTAAAAAATGCACTTGATGTTATAGGAAAAACATCCATAATAATCCATAGTATAGGAAATGCTTTTGAAATGGCGGAGAGACGAAAGTCATCAAAAGAAATTTTAGAAGTATTACATGAGAAAAAAGCCGTTAGTGAATCATTCGGAAGTTATTTCGATGAAAACGGCAATGAAATATTTAAAACCTCTACTATAGGTATGAGTTTTAAAGATGTTAATGGCATTAATAATGTCTTTACGATAGTTGGTGGAGACGCAAAAGCTGATGCGGTATACAGTTACTTAAATACTAATCCAGCGAATGCAACACTGATTATTGACGAGGCTATTTGCAAAAAAATAATAAAAAAAGTTAATAAAAATTTTTAGGAGGAACTAAAAAATGACAGTAAAAGTAGCAATTAACGGATTTGGACGTATCGGACGTCTAGCATTAAGAAGAATCCAAAACGTAGAAGGGATCGAAGTAGTAGCAATTAACGACTTAACACCAGTTGCTCAACTAGTTCACTTATTAAAATACGATACAACTCAAGGTCGTTTTGACGGAGAAGTATCAGCAGCAGAAGGAAGCATCGTAGTAAACGGTAAAGAAATCAAAGCTTTCGCTAATCCAAACCCAGCTGAATTACCATGGGGAGAATTAGGAGTAGACGTAGTATTAGAATGTACTGGTTTCTTCACTTCTAAAGAAAAAGCTGAAGCTCACATTAAAGCAGGAGCTAAAAAAGTTGTAATCTCTGCTCCAGGTGGAAACGACGTTAAAACTGTAGTTTACAACGTAAACCACGAAATCTTAGATGGAACTGAAACAGTTATCTCTGGTGCTTCATGTACTACAAACTGTTTAGCTCCAATGGCTAAAGCATTACACGATAACTTCACAGTAGTTGAAGGATTAATGACAACTATCCACGGATACACTGGTGACCAAAACACACTAGACGCTCCACACCCTAAAGGAGACTTACGTCGTGCTCGTGCTGCAGCTGTTAACATCGTACCTAACACAACTGGTGCTGCTAAAGCAATCGGACTAGTAATCCCAGAATTAAGCGGTAAATTAGATGGAGCTGCTCAACGTGTACCTGTACCAACAGGATCATTAACTGAATTAGTAGCAGTAGTAGAAAAAACTGTTACAGCTGAAGAAGTTAACGCTGCTATGGAAGCTGCTTCTAACGAATCATTCGGTTACAACGTAGACCCAATCGTATCTTCTGATATCGTAGGAATTTCTTACGGATCATTATTCGATGCAACTCAAACAAAAGTTATCACTGTTGGTGACAAACAATTAGTTAAAGTTGTATCTTGGTACGACAACGAAATGTCTTACACTGCTCAATTAGTAAGAACATTAAAATACTTTGCAGGATTAATCAAATAATCTAATTAGGTAATAAATAAGAGTAGATAAGGGGCTTTCCCAAAAGTCCTAAAACTTAACAAAGTTCATATGAGAGCACATAAACGCAGTGGTTTATTGATATCTAAATTCGCTTTGTAAAAGCTCTTTAGATATCTAATAAACTTTGCGGGGGTGACTCGACAAAATCGATTTCTATGAAATCACGATTTTTGAGTCACTCCCTTGTCTCATATATTCCAAAAATATTTAAAAGGAGCTTTCCATGAAGAAATCTATTAAAGACTTAGGTAACTTACAAGGGAAAACTGTCTTAATGCGTGTTGATTTCAACGTGCCTTTAAAAGATGGTGTAATTACAAACGATAATCGTATTACTGCAGCATTACCAACTATTGAGTATGCTTTAAATCAAGGAGCTAAAGTAGTAGCGTTCTCTCACTTAGGACGTGTTAAAGAAGAAGCTGATAAAGCTTCGAAAAGCTTAGCGCCAGTTGCTAAAAGATTATCAGAACTATTAGGTAAAGAAGTAAAATTCGTACCTGAAACTCGCGGAGCTGAATTAGAAGCAGCGGTTAAAGGATTAAATGAAGGTGAAATCTTAATGTTCGAAAATACTCGTTTCGAAGATGTAGATGGTAAAAAAGAATCTAAAAATGATCCAGAACTTGCTAAATATTGGGCTTCTCTAGGTGATGTATATGTAAACGATGCATTCGGTACAGCTCACCGTGCTCACGCTTCAAACGTAGGTATTGCATCTAACATTGGTGAAGGAAACTCTGCTTCTGGATTCCTAGTAGATAAAGAAATTAAATTTATCGGTGGAGCAGTAGATAACCCAGAAAGACCACTTGTTGCAATCTTAGGTGGAGCAAAAGTTTCTGATAAAATTGCAGTAATTGAAAACTTATTAGACAAAGCTGATAAAGTAATCATCGGTGGAGGTATGGCTTATACTTTCATGAAAGCACAAGGTAAAGAAATAGGAATTTCACTTTGTGAAGATGATAAAGTTGAATACGCTCGTGAACTTATGGCAAAAGCAGGTGATAAATTAGTATTACCAATCGATACAGTTGTAGCTAAAGAGTTCTCAAATGATGCGCCTAGCCGTGTTGCTGAAGGTGATATTCAGCCTGATGAAGAAGGATTAGATATCGGTCCTAAATCTGTTGAATTATTCAAAAATACTCTTGAGGGAGCGAAAACTGTAATTTGGAACGGACCAATGGGTGTGTTCGAAATGCCAAACTTTGCAAAAGGTACAATTGGTGTATGTGAAGCTATCGCTCACCTAGAAGGTGCTACTACTATTATCGGTGGTGGAGATAGTGCGACAGCAGCTATTTCTTTAGGATATGCAGAGAAATTCTCACACATTTCTACAGGTGGGGGAGCTTCTCTAGAATACCTAGAAGGAAAAGTATTACCAGGAATTGATTCATTATCAAATAAATAATTTTTAAAACTCAAGGAGAGTAACATTATGTCAAGATTACCATTTATCGCAGGAAACTGGAAAATGAACAAAAACCCAGAAGAAACTAAAGCTTTCGTTGAAGCAATCGCTGGGAAATTACCATCAGCTGACAAAGTTGAAGCTGGTATTGCAGCTCCAGCTGTAGACCTAAGTGCATTACTTAGCGCTGCTGAAGGAACAGGATTAAGAGTTGCAGCTCAAAACTGTTACTTTGAAAATTCAGGAGCATACACTGGTGAAACTTCACCAAAAGTATTAGCTGAAATGGGAGTAAATTATGTAGTAATCGGTCACTCAGAACGTCGTGAATATTTCCACGAAACAGATGAAGATATTAACAAAAAAGCAAAAGCTATCTTTGCAAATGGATTATTACCAATCATCTGCTGTGGTGAAACACTTGAAACTTATGAAGCAGGAAAAGCTGCTGAATTCGTAGGAGCTCAAGTAAAAGGAGCTTTAGCTGATTTAACAGCTGAACAAGTAGCATCATCAGTTATCGCTTATGAACCAATTTGGGCTATCGGAACTGGAAAATCAGCTACTAAAGAAGATGCACAAAAAATGTGTAAAGCTGTTCGTGATGTAGTTGAAGGACTATACGGAAAAGAAGTTGCTGAAAAAGTTCGTATCCAATACGGTGGTTCAGTAAAACCTGAAAACGTAAAAGAATACCTATCATGCCCAGACGTAGATGGAGCATTAGTAGGTGGAGCTGCTTTACAACCAGAATCATTCTTAGCTCTTTTAGAAGGCGGAAAATTAGATTAGGTTTAGCAATTTTTAAAAAATTGTAGTATAATAGAAATATAAATTAAACAACAAGGAGAAAATTAATGTTAGCAAAAACATTTGATATTATCGCAGAAGTATATGCAAGAGAAGTTTTAGATTCACGTGGTAATCCAACTGTAGAAGTTGAAGTAACAACTGAATCAGGAGCGTTTGGACGCGCACTAGTACCATCAGGAGCATCAACTGGACAATACGAAGCAGTTGAATTACGTGATGGAGACAAAGGTCGTTACTTAGGTAAAGGTGTAACTAAAGCTGTAACTAACGTTAATGAAGAAATTGCACCATTATTAGAAGGTAAATTCGACGTATTTGATCAAGTAGGAATTGACTACGCTATGATCGAATTAGATGGAACTGAAAACAAAGGTCGTCTAGGAGCTAACGCTATCTTAGGTGTATCTTTAGCAGTAGCACACGCTGCAGCTGATTCTTTAGGAGTACCTCTATACAGATACTTAGGAGGAACAAACTCTAAAGAATTACCAACTCCAATGATGAATATCGTAAACGGTGGATCTCACTCAGATGCTCCAATCGCATTCCAAGAGTTCATGATCTTACCTGTAGGAGCACCTACATTTAAAGAAGCTTTACGTTGGGGAGCTGAAGTATTCCACAACTTAGCTAAATTATTACACAACCGTGGATTATCTACTGCAGTAGGTGACGAAGGTGGATTCGCTCCAACATTCGAAGGAACTGAAGATGCAGTTGAAACTATTCTAGCTGCAATTAAAGCTGCTGGATTAGAACCAGGTAAAGACGTATTCTTAGGATTTGACTGTGCGTCATCTGAATTCTACGAAAACGGAGTTTACAACTACGCTAAATTTGAAGGTGAAGGTGGAGCAGTTCGTACTTCAGCAGAGCAAGTTGATTACTTAGAAGAATTAGTAAATAAATACCCAATCATCACTATCGAAGATGGTATGGATGAAAACGACTGGGAAGGATGGAAATTACTTACAGACCGTATCGGTGACCGTGTACAATTAGTAGGAGACGATTTATTCGTAACTAATACTAAGAAATTATCACAAGGTATCGAACAAGGTGTTGGTAACTCAATCCTAATCAAAGTTAACCAAATCGGTACTTTAACTGAAACTCTAAACGCTATCGAAATGGCTAAACGTGCTCGTTACACAGCTGTTATTTCTCACCGTTCTGGAGAAACTGAAGATTCAACAATCTCAGATATCGCAGTTGCTACTAACGCTGGACAAATCAAAACAGGTTCTCTTAGCCGTACAGACCGTATTGCTAAATACAACCAATTATTACGTATTGAAGATGAATTAGATGCAACAGCTGAATACCCAGGAGCTAAAGCATTCTACAACATCAAACGCTAATTAGAATTTTTTTAAAAAGGTAGGAGTCTATGACTCTTGCCTTTTTTTGTTGTTCTATAAAATATAAAGTGAAACTATTTATTTTTAAAATTAAATTAAAACAATAAAAGTTGCTATTAATTAGTCATAATATACAAGATAACTTCTTAAGTTATGATTAATTAATAGTTTTATTTTATAACAGTATATATATACTTAATATGATACAGATAGGTAAATGAAAATGAATATCAATGAAAATGAAAGTTGTACTATTACATTTTTATTTTTTTCTAGTTTATATTTGTTTTTTTAGAAATTTATAATAAACATATTTTGATAAATTTTAAATAACTTAGAAGGCTATAAAGTATTGTTATATTAGTATTTTCGGATGGTGAAGATTAAATATAAAATATATTTTTTGGTTTTTTTATGAAAAATTAAAATAAGTATATTACTTATTATTGTGTTTTTTAATGAAAATATCATGTTATACCTCCTTTATGAGTTAAATATTTTATTGATTTGAAGAGAATTCTGTTATATAATGTATTTGAAGTATTAATCATCTATTATTACTTTGTCTTTTAATAACAGGTTTCTTGTAGATGTATACAACATATTTAGTTATCTTAAGCAAATAAATTTTTTATTGTAAGGTGTAAAAAAATGGAATTAAGAAGAAAGTCCTTAAAATTAATGGGATCTCATATAGATATTCTTATTTTTGATAGCGTTGATGCTGAAAATATTTTAGATGATGCTGTAGAAATGTTAAAGATGTATGAACACAGATTTAGCGCAAACGATGACAGTTCTGAATTAATGGAAGTTAATCATAATGCAGGTATCAAAGCAGTCAAAGTCCATCCGGATTTATTTGATTTGATTAAGATAGGAAAGGTTCATAGTTGTGCTAAAAATAGTTTTTTAAATATTGCTATTGGCCCAATTGTGCAAATATGGAGAATAGGGTTTAAAGATGTAAAAGTTCCAACGAAACAAGAAATTGATGATTTATTAGAAATAACTGATCCTAATCAAATAATTCTAAATAATGAAGAGCAATCTGTATATCTTGCCAAAAAAGGAATGGCTATTAATTTAGGTGCCTTAGCGAAAGGATATATTGCGGATCTTATGATTGAATATTTGAAAAAAAGAGGAGTAGATGCAGGATTGATTAATCTAGGTGGTAATGTATTAACTTTTGGTGATGCTAAGCATAATCAAGATTTAATGTGGCGCATAGGTATACAGAATCCGGTTGAACCAAGAGGAAATCATTTATTTACGATAGGAATAAAAAATCAATCAGTAGTAACTTCTGGTATTTATGAACGTAATCATACAGAAAATGGAAAAACTTACCATCATATTCTAAATCCAAAAACAGGTTATCCCGTCGAGACGAATGTAGCCGGGTTGTCTATAATCTCTAAAAACTCTGTAGATGGAGAAATTTGGACAACAAGATTATTTGGGAAAAATATCCAAGATATTATGGATGAAACAAATAGTTTACCTGACATAGAATGCGTTGTAGTAACAACTGAAGGTAAAGTCTATTATACAAGCGGAGTGCTAGATAAAATAATATGTTAAATAACAATATCTTGAAGAATACTGAGTATATTATTAAGTTAAGGAGGCTCTATTAAAGTGGCTGAAGAAAAAAACAAAAAAAATGTTAAAAAAACAAGACAAGAAAATCTAGATACAAATAAAGTAGATAGTAAAAAAAATGAGAGAGGAAACAAAAACATGGTAAAATTAATTGGTCTAGTTGGAACAAACTCTAAAAAATCTACAAACCGCCAACTTTTACAATATATTAAAAAACACTTTGCAGGAAAAGCTGATATTGAGTTAGTTGAAATTAAAGATCTTCCTTTATTCAACAAACCAGCTAATAAAGAATTACCTGAAGGAGTTAAGGAAATTGCAGCTAAAATTGAAGCAGCTGACGGGGTTATCATCAGTTCACCTGAGTATGACCATGCAGTACCTGCATCATTAATGAGTGCAATTGCTTGGTTATCTTATGGAATTCACCCATTACTTGACAAACCAGTAATGTTAACAGGAGCTTCATACGGAACATTAGGATCATCTCGTGCACAAGCTCACCTTCGTCAAATGATGGATTCACCAGAAGTTAAAGCACGTGTAATGCCAAGTTCTGAGTTCTTATTAGGACATTCTTTACAAGCTTTCGACGAAGTTGGAGATATCTCTAACCCAGAAACTGTAGCGAAATTAGATAGTTTATTTGCTGATTTCTTATTATTCATCAAAATTACTGAGAAATTAATTAATGCACATAAATTAGCTGAAAAAGAAATTGAAAACTTCTCTTGGGAAGATTTAAAATAGGATAGGAGTGTAGACACATGAAATTAGTAGGAATCGTAGGTTCAAACGCGGAGATTTCTTATAACCGCAAATTAATGGAATTTATAGCAAAAGAATATAAAGATTTATTCACTTTAGAATTATTAGACATTACTAACTTACCAATGTTTAACCAAGATGAAGATCATTCAAGAGAAAACAAAGATTTATTAGTAATGAACCGTAAAATTTTACAAGCTGATGGTGTTATCATCGCTACACCTGAGCACAACCACACAATTACTGCATCACTTAAGAGTGCTTTAGAGTGGTTATCATTTGAATTACACCCACTTGAAAATAAACCAGTAATGGTACTTGGTGCTTCTTACTATGATCAAGGATCATCTCGTGCTCAATTACACTTACGTCAAATCTTAGACGCACCAGGTGTTAACGCAATCGTATTCCCTGGTAACGAGTTCCTTTTAGGAAAAGCTAAAGAAGCTTTCGATGCTGAAGGTAACTTAAAAGATGACCGTACAGTAGGTTACTTACGTACATGTTTAACTAAATTCGTTAAATTTGCTACAGTAGCGCAATCATTAGCAGAAAGAAAACCAACACCGCCAGAAGACTTAACAGCTAGTGGAAAATGTGATACAACAATTGAAGGTGTTGATGGAAATGCTGATGACTGGTATGAAAAAGCAGCTGAAAAAGTTAACGCTGTATCTGGAGATACATATGTTAAACTTGATCGTGGTATCTTAACAGTAGACCAACTTAACTACTTCTTAAACTCTATGCCAATGGAATTAACTTATGCAGACAGCAATAACCAATTCTTATACTACAACTACCACAAAGAAGATTACGAAATGCTTGCAAAACGTCGTCCAGTACAAGTTGGATGTTCATTAGCAAATGTTCACCCAGAGCACCCAGAGAGAATACATAAGAGTGTAAACTGGTTAGTAGGATTACTACGTTCAGGACAAATTGATGTATTCCGTACACACGTTCCAACTCATGGACCAGATAAATATGTTGTGCACAACTACCAAGCTATGTACGACAAAAATGGTAAATATGCAGGTATCAACGAGTACATCTTAGACTTCAAACCAATCGTAGATTGGTACTTAAAACAAACAGGTCAATCATTAGTTAAAAATGGAGTACCTGTAGGTCACGGATATGCAGCAGCACCAGCTCCCGCAGCGGCAGACGCAACAAGTGGAGCTTCTGATGCAGGTCATGGTGGAGCAGCACCAGCAGCGCCAGCACCAGCAGCAGATGCAACAAGTGGAGCTTCAGCATAATAAAATAGAAAAAATTATAAAAGGCTTAAGTGTTATTCTTAAGTCTTTTTTATTTCTAGAGCAAATTTAGAGAATATTAGGAAATATTAAGTTATAATATTAAATAAGTACACATTAGTGTAAAATGATATTTACTGAATACGGAGAGTATTGTATGAATAAAAATAATGTTTTATCTAAGTTATTTCATAGGTATTTTATTGTTGCTTTAAATGGAATGGCCTTAGGGTTGTTTTGTACTTTAATTATTGGCTTAATTATTAAGCAGATAGCCATAAATCTGAGTGGGAGTTTATCAAGTTTCTTACTTGTTATAGCGAGTATTGCAATGGCATTAACAGGTCCAGTTATTGGTATAGGTGTTGCTCATGCCCTTAAAGCTCCTAAGTTAGTAATTTTAGCTTCAGGAGTAGTCGGATTTTTAGGTGCATTCGGATCGAATCTAGGTACTAATAATTTGCTAGATCAAGGTAAATTGATAATTAGTGGTTCTGGAGATCCATTAGGAGCTTTCATAGCTGTAGTTATAGCTGCGGAAATAGGTAGACTTATTTCTGGGAAAACCAAAATAGATATTATTATCACTCCATTTGTAACAATAATCATAGGGGGAATAATTTCTTATCTAACAGGTCCATATTTAATAAAAGGGATGAAAATTCTTGGTACATTTATAAGAGAAGCAACGGAATTACAGCCGTTTATTATGGGAGTAGTTGTTTCTGTTGTTATGGGGATAATTTTAACATTACCTATAAGTTCTGCGGCATTATCTATTATACTTGGATTATCGGGTATCGCTGCAGGTGCATCTACTGTGGGATGTGCAGCTCAAATGGTTGGCTTTGCAGTGATAAGTTTTAAAGCTAATCGTTGGAATGGATTGCTTGCTCAAGGATTAGGTACATCTATGTTGCAAGTTCCTAATATTATGAGAAAACCAGTAATTTGGATTCCGCCAATAATAGCGAGTGCTATCTTGGGTCCAATAGCAACGATTATTTTTAGAATGGAAAATAATCCAGCTGGTGGTGGAATGGGAACGTCAGGGCTAGTAGGACAACTTATGACATGGCAAACAATGTCATCTTATACAGCTCATTCAGTGCTATTAATTGAAATATTGTTACTACACTTCATATTACCTGCGATTATTTCATATGGAGTATATTACTATATGGAGAAAAAAGGCTTTGTTAAAGCTGATGATTATAAATTAGATTTATAAGAAATTAAGAACTAGCTATAGAAAAATATAGTTAGTTCTTTTTTATTTTTGTATTTATAATTTTTGTAAAGATAAAAGGTAATCGAGTGTATATATGGAACTAGAATGGTATTTGTAATAGGAAATAATATGTATTTTTCTAATGAATACTCTCAAAACATGGTCAAAGCGAAAAAAAGAAGCCCTGTTACTGATGTAATAGGGCTTTTAAGCTTCTTCTTATTAACGTACTTCTTTAATACGAGCAGCTTTACCACGTAAGTTACGTAGGTAGTATAATTTAGCACGTCTAACTTTACCTTTACGTACAACTTCAATTTTTTCAACTTTTGGAGTGTGAACAGGGAATGTTCTTTCAACACCAACACCGTTTGAAATTTTACGTACAGTATAAGTAGCAGAGATTCCTCCACCACGACGTTTGATAACTACTCCTTCGAATTGTTGGATACGCTCACGTCCACCTTCAACGATACGAACGTGTACTCTTACTGTATCCCCAGCTTTAAATTCAGGAATGTCTGATCTTAATTGCGATTTAGTGATCGCTTCAATGATTTTGCTCATTATTCTTTCTCCTTTTTTTACAAAATGTTCATTACTAATGCTTGATTAACAGAGGAACATCGTAATTTAATGTTTTCACATCTTGACTATTATAACATTATTTCAAGTAAATATCAATAGAAAACTTAATAAAATTTATTATAAAAGAGCTTTTTCCCAAGTTTCTTCTTTAAATCCTAGAAGAAGAATATCATTTTTCAAATCAAATGCTAAAGGACGTTTAATTAACATACCATTTTCATGAAGTAATGTTAAAGCTTCCTCAAGAGAAAGAGTCTCTAACTTGTCTTTTAATCCAAGTTCTTTATAAACTAGCCCACTAGTGTTGAATAATTTCTTTAATGGTAGATCGAATGTCTTAATAATCTTTTTAAATTCTGCTACTGTTGGTGTTTTTTCTTTAACATTGAAATATGTTGCTTCAATGTTGTTTTCTGTTAAAAGTTTTTTTGCTTTTCTACATGTCGAGCATGTTGGGTATTCGTAAATAGTTAGCATATAATCTCCTCAATAATTTTATGTAAATTCTAAATAATTATTGATATTATAATATTTATTTTTATTAGTGTAAAGAAATCTGTTTAGGATTTAGTGTATATGAAAAGCGTTTAGATTAATTGAACAAATAAGTTGTGATATAATTAACTTATAGAAATAAAGGAGAAATACTATGCAAAAAATAATTGTAAAAGATGTTTCTAAAATATATGGAGAAAATAGTAATAAAGTTATAGCGAATGACGCCATTAGTTTTGATATTAATGAAGGAGAATTTGTTGTAATTTTAGGTCCAAGTGGAGCAGGAAAGAGTACACTTCTTAATATTATAGGTGGAATGGATAATGCGAGTAAGGGGTCTATTAATATTTTTGGAAAAGAGATTGTTGGTTTAAGTGAAGCAGAACTAACGAGATATAGAAGAGAAGATATAGGTTTTGTTTTTCAATTTTATAATTTAATTCCGAACTTAACAGTTTTGGAGAATGTTGAATTAGCTGGGCAAATAGTAAAACAACCAAAAAAGGCAACTGAAATATTAAAGTTAGTAGGATTAGAACATAGAATGGATAATTTCCCTTCGCAAATCTCTGGTGGAGAACAACAGCGTGTTGCTATAGCGAGGGCGATAGCTAAGAACCCAAAACTATTACTTTGTGATGAACCAACTGGAGCATTAGATTATAAGACGGGAAAAAACATCTTAAATATCCTAAAAGACTATAGTGTGGATGAGAAAAAAACTGTAGTTATTATTACTCATAATAGTTCTATAGCTGAAGCTGCAGACAAGGTAATAGAAATATACGATGCTAAAGTGAAAAAAGTAACACAAAATATTAATCCTAAAAGTATTGATGAAATAGAGTGGTAGTGTTATGAGAGCAATAAATAGAGATATATTAAGAGAAATATCAAAAACAAAGTCGAAGTTTATATCGATAATGATAATAATGTTTCTGGGAGTTTTTATCTTTGTAGGTTTAAAAGAAACATCACCTGCTATGGTGAATACCTATAATAAGTACATAGAACGCCATAAGATGTATGATTTACGAGTAAGTCATAATTTTGGAATCAATGAAGAGGATATGAAAATTATAAATACTCTGGATAATATTGATTTAAGTGAGAGTTATTTTATAAAAAAACTACAGATAAGTAATAGTAATGACTTTGTAAATGTTGAATCTTTACCCGAAAAATTAGTTTTACCTAAGGTAACCGAAGGTACTTTACCTAATAATGACGGAGAAATAGCTTTAGTTGAGTCTCTTCAAAGTAGTTATAAAATTGGAGATGAGATTTCATTTATTTCTGATAAAAGTGAAAGTAATACTTTAAAACACAATAAGTTTAAAGTGGTTGGTTTTGTTCAAGGAGCAGATCATATTGAGGTTTCTAATAATAATTTAGCTAATAAAGATTATTTTGGATATGTAAAAAGAGATGTTTTTAAATTTGAAAATGTAAGTGGAGTAAATATAAAGCTTAAAAATATTAACTATAAGTATAGTGATAAAGATTATATTATAGAAGTTAATAAGACTAGAGATAGTCTGATAGAAAAATTAAAAACTCAGCAGAAAATTGATGAGAAAAATTATTTAGATAAAAATAATAAAAAATTAAATGAAAATGAAAAAGTAATAAATCAAGCACAAGAACAACTTAATAGCGTTAAAACAAAACTTGAATTACTAAAAAATGTAGACAATAAAAGTTATAATGAACAATTAGAAAAACTGAACAAAGCTCAAAAAGAGATTGATGATAATAAAAAGCAACTAAATGTTGGAAAAGCCAGTCTTTCGGAAGAAAGTTATCCTAGATTCTCAGTAGAAAATATTAGAGGTTTAAAAAACTATGCTCAATTTATAGATTCTGCGAGTAGTTTAACCTTTGTTGCGAATGTTTTTTCAATATTCTTATTCGTTGTATCGATTTTGGTTTCACTTACTACTTTAACTAGAATGATAGATGAAAACAGAATAAACATAGGTACTCTTAAATCGCTAGGATACAGTAATTATCAAATTTCTAGAAAATACTTTGTATATGGTGGGTTATCTACCTTGATAGGTACGATATTAGGAATTATCGGAGCGTATTTAGTAATTGTGCCAATAATATATAATTCTTATGCAAGGTTTTTCACTTTTAATACACCGGAGATCGTATACACACCGAGTATACTTATCGCAGCTTTTGTTATTTCACTAGGATGTGTAAGTTTAGCTATTTATATCCCGCTTAGAAGAAATTTAAGAGAAAAGAGTGCGTATTTGTTACGTCCTAAGGCCCCTAGTGGAGGAAGTAGGATATTTTTAGAAAGAATACCATTTATTTGGTCAAGGCTTAGCTTTTTAAGAAAGGTAACCTTTAGAAATATTTTTCGTTATAAAATTAGAATGTTAATGACAATTTTTGGAGTCGCAGGATGTCTAACTCTTATGTTTATAGGTTTTGGTATTCGTTATGGGGTAATAAATATTTCTAATGAGCAATTCAAAGTAATTAATAAGGTAGATATTGCAGCTACTTATAATCCTTATATAGGCAATGAGAGTGTGGGAAAGCTTCAAAAAGATATTGATAATAATAAGAATGTTAAAGCTAGCACCAAAGTAAATATTCAACTTGCTACTTTCGAGAGTAATAATGAAATTGTTGATTCTGCACAGTTGATAACTGTAAATAAAGATGATTATAAAAATTATATTACATTAACTGATAATGATGATAAAGGAATCAACTTGCCAGTTGATGCAGCTGTAGTTAGTGAAAAACTGGCGTATTTACACAAATTGAATGTTGGAGATAGTTTCAATGTAATTGTAAACAATAAAGAATACATACTTACCGTTGGTAAAATTAATAAAAATTACTTTGGACATACAATATATATTAATAAAGACTATTATGAATCAGTATTCCAAAAACAATATAAGGATAATACGTTTTTAGTACAAACTACAGGAGGTAAGGAAACTGTAGAAAGTGTAGTAAGTAATTTAAATAATAATAGTGACATAGTGAATATAAGCGACAATTCTAAAATACAAGAAATACTTGATAATTTTATTAAAGGAATTGATATAATAGTAGCGGTCATGGTGATCTGTTCAGTTACCTTAGCACTTGTAGTATTATATAATTTAATAAACGTTAATGTATCTGAGAGAATTAGAGAATTATCAACGATAAAGGTTCTTGGTTTTTATCCAAGTGAAGTAACTATTTATGTATTTAGAGAAATCTTTTACTTAAGTGGGGTAGGTATTATTTTAGGTAATTACCTTGGTTACAAAATGTACTTGAAGATAATACTAGAACTCGCGGGTAGAGATATGATGTTTAGTAGTAAAGTACCTTTAGTAGTTTATTTATTAGCATCGGGTATAACAATATTGATTACTATAGTTGTAATGATAGTAATGCATAAAAAACTGAAAAAAGTAAACATGGTAGAAGCTCTTAAGGCAATAGAGTAGAATAGGAGAAAAAATGGCAATTATAATAAATGATGAAGCAAAACAATTATTAAAAGATAAAAATAAAAACTATATATTAGTATCACTATTTCAACAAGCTTGTTGAGGCGGAAGAGTAAATAAAGTTATCGGGGTTTCGATAGCAAGCAAATTCGATAAAGAATTATATTCAAAATATGTAGTTGATGGAATAGATGTGTATATTGACTATAGATTAAATATAGGAGAAAACGTAGAAATAGGTGTAGAGAAATTCCTATTTATGAAATATTTTAACCAAGTGGGAATTACTGCTTAATGAATAAAAAAAAACAACTAGAGATGAAAAATATCATTTCTAGTTGTTTTTGTTTGTTAGTTAGAAGCGGCGCTAAGCTCTTCTTCTTTTTTATGTTTGTCGTTATAGATTTTTTTCATTATACCAATTACGATTGATAGTGCGAATAAACACATTAATCCGATGAACATATTTCTTACTCCACCAGAAAGTGTACCACCAACGTATGAGTAAACTATTGTTGCTGGTAATTGTCCGATTCCTGTAGCGATAAAGAATCTCCAGAAATTCATATTTGTAAGTCCAGCAGCGTAACTAACGAAGTCGAATGATACGAATGGTAATAATCGACAAATAAGAATAGCTTTGTCTCCGTAGCGTTCGAAGAAGACGTCGATACTTGCCATAGCACCTTTACTTGTTAGTTTTTCAACTACATCACGTCCAAGACCGCGAGCGATGTAGAAACATACAGCCGCACCAATCATAGCAGTTGACCAAGATAGAACAGCACCGATTACCCAACCGAAGATAGCAGCGTTAGATAATGTGATTAAAAATGCTGGAATAGGTGCTGCTATAGATTGAAGGACCATAAGAACTCCAGAAACAACTGCAGCCCAAGCACCCCATCCACGTAGATATTCGATTACTGCATTTGTATCAAATTGTGATAAAGTAGCGAATGCTGTATTAATACCAGTTTTAAAACTAGGTACTGTAAAGTAAACTGCGAAGAAAATTGCGAAACAAGCGATTGTAATATATCTAACTTTTTTACGTTGCTCTTTTAATTTTTTCTCTTCTTCAGGATCAACTTCTCTTAAATCACTAAGTTTTACTTCTTTTTCTTTTAATGCTTTAAGTTCTTCTTTAGTATATACTTTTTGGTATTTAGATAGTGTTAGAATGATATAAAGGTTGATTAAGTTAACAATAATAACACCAATGATAAATGGAATCTTAATTTGGTTAAGAGAACCAGCGTGTAATACTTCTCGTGCGATATATAATAATGTTTTAGTTTTTCCTGAGAACAGTGCCATTAAAAGTATTATCGCTTCAATAATAAAGAATGTATACTTACGATTAATTCGTTTGAAATACAATCCTGTCATGATACCATAAACAGTCCAAACGAAAATTACAAGACTTTGGTCAGCTAACATTTCAAACTGTGTAAAGAAGAATAGTAGAAATGCGAAGAAATAACCTACGGCGATACCAACACTAGTAAAATAAAATAACAGTCTTAATCGTTTCATTAAATCTCTCCTTGATATTAATTACTATTTTTTGATGCTGTAGATAACAGCTGCATATGTTCCATCTTCAGGTAGGATATTTTCGTTACCAGTGAACTTAACTTCTTTACGAGTTTCAACAGCTCCATAAGTGTAAGTAGTATTTGAGATAATACCAACAGGGCAGCTATCTAAACAAGATAAACATCCTGTATTTTTATCAATAGCACGCTCTAAGTTACCACCGAAGCGGAAATCGATTTGTTTTCCATTACTGTCTTTTACTACTTCATTGATATCATATTTTTTATCGGCACCATTCCAAGTAATTTCAGCTTTAATTGGAGTTCCTTCTACATGAGTAGTAGTCGCATTGTTTGGATTCATGTTATTTCCAGGTTTTGCACCAATCTCAATTAGAGCATTGTAGAATTCTTCTGGTTTAGCAAATGCTGTGAAGATTGATTTTGCACCGTTTGTACCGCTTTGTTCTACAGAGTTATGTCTTGTTGCTTCATCGAAGTATTTACCGTTAATTTTCGTAAGAACAGTAATAGTACCTGCTTCTTTATCTACTTTAATAGGTTTGTCTAATGATACGCCTGCTACGTAGTCTGCAGGTTGGTTTGAATTTTGTGATGTTGAATTAGATGAACTGCTACATCCAACAGCAGTAAATGCTAATCCGGCAGCCATAAGGACTGATAATATTTTTTTTGGTTTCATAAAAGAAGCCCCCCTATTCTATAAATTTATTATATATTTGTATTATAACATTTATAGAAAAACTGAACAATATTCTATATAAAATATTCTATAAATTTAATTAATAGTATAGCAAGAGTATTTTTAATTGATGGAAAATATTATTGTATTTTAAATATACAATATGTACAAAAATCATAAAAAGAAATATATAGTAAATAAATAATTTATTATAATTTGTATATTCTAGATTATAAGACTGATGAATAATATAAAACAATTCACTGATAGTTGTTATCAATTGCTGAAGGATACAGTTTATATTAAATTAAGCATTATAATTATTAGCGAAATAACTTGAAATATGGTATAATATTTCAGTTATAGATGAAAACATGAAATTTTAATGAATATATGTAAGAAACTAGAGAAAGGAGAAGAAAATGTTAATTCAATTAAATAATGTAACAAAGAATTTCGTAGTTAATGAAATTTTTTCAAATGTAAAATTAGAAATTAATGATAAAGATCGTGTTGCCATTGTAGGAAGAAATGGTGCGGGGAAGAGTACGTTATTAAAAATTATATCTGGTGCTATTAGTTTTGATAGTGGAGAGAGAACTATATCTAAAAATACAACTGTAGGGTATTTATCTCAAGAATTTATCGTAAGAGAAGATTTGTCAATTTATGAAGAGATGATTACATGTTTTGATGAAATTATTACATTAGAAGCAGAATTAGAAAAACTTTCATTTGAATTGACTCCAGAAAATATAGAAAATGATCCAACGCTACTTAATAAATTTGATAGATTGCAAAATGAAGTGTTAACACATAAGGATTATCATTATAAAAGTAAGATAGAGAGTGTTCTTTATGGACTAGATTTTACAAAAGATGTTTTTGATAAAAAAATAAGTACTTTCTCTGGTGGAGAAAAAACAAGGTTATCAATGGCTAAATTATTATTAAGTGAGCCAGATCTATTAGTCTTAGATGAACCGACCAACCACCTTGATATGGAAAATGTAGCATGGTTAGAAAATTATCTTTCTTCATACAATGGGGCAATCGTTATAGTCAGTCACGATAGATATTTTTTAGATAAAGTTGTAAATGTTGTATATAACTTAGAATTCGGTAAACTTAAAAAGTATGTAGGTAACTATTCGAAATTCCTAGTACAATATGAAGAAGATTATGAAAAACAACTAAAAGAATATACGAGTCAACAGAAGGATATAAAAAAATTAGAAGAGTTTGTTCAGAAAAATATTGCTAGAGCATCTACTAGTAAAATGGCTAAAAGTCGTCAAAAAGTATTAGATAAGATGGATCTTATTGATAATCCAAAAAAAGATGATAAGGCAGCGGGTATAGAGTTCCTAATTAAGGAACAAAGTGGTCGTGATGTTCTTACGATTAGTGATTTACAAGTGGGTTATAATGGAACTAAAGTTGGTCAGAGTTATAATCTTTCTGTATATAAAGGTGATAGGATAGCAGTAGTTGGAAGAAATGGGATAGGGAAATCGACATTAATAAAAACTATAGCTAAGAGACAAAAAGAAATTTCTGGTTCTGTTCAATATGGAAGCAAAGTGTCATTAGGATACTATGATCAAAAACAAGCAGAGTTTGAATCTTCAAAAACAATATTAAATGAATTGTGGGATGAATATCCTTTAATGAAGGAGGCGGAAGTAAGAACGGTGCTTGGTAGATTTTTATTTAGAGGCGATGATGTTCTTAAGATAGTAAGAGATCTTTCTGGTGGAGAAAAAGCGAGACTGCAACTTGCTAAATTGATGCTAGAGAAAAATAATCTTCTTATATTAGATGAGCCGACTAACCACCTTGACATTACTAGTAAGCAAGTATTAGAAGAGGCATTAAAAAATTACGAAGGGACTATTCTTTTTGTCAGTCACGATAGGTATTTCATTAATAAGATAGCTAATAAAGTACTAGATATTACTGATAATGGTCATAATATGTACTTAGGAAATTATGATTACTATTTAGAAAAAAGAGAGCAAGAGAGAATAGCTCAACAACTAACTAAACAAAATGAAGAAGTAGTTGTTGAAAAAGAAGCGAATAACTATATACTAGATAAAGAGGCAAAAAGACGTGTTCGAAAATTAGAGAGAACTCGTGATGAGTTGATGAATAAAATTGAAACTTTAGAAGAAGAAATACAAGCTGTAAATAATGAACTTGCCAAAGAGGAAGTTTATACTGATATGATAAAAACTCAAGAATTTAATGAGCAGTTAAAACAACTATCTTCTGAATTAGAAGAGTTAAATGATTCTTGGTTAGAAATTGAAGAGGAATTAGAGAGTATTAATGGATAGTAAAATTAAAATAACGACTTATGTTGACTCTGAAAAAATACATGAGGAATCTTGTGTAGGAAGTTTTTTAGAGCAAACAAGTAGTGAAAAAATAAGCTATAGTGATAAAAATAACAAAAAAATAGAGATTTTTATTGACAAAATAAAAGAAAGTGTTAGTATAGAAAAAGACGATTCAAAAATGTACTTAGCATATACGAAAACAAGTAATGACTACAGTACGCAATATGGTCAGATGAAATTAGAAACACAGCTTGTAAATATAAGTAAAAAAACAAAAAATAGCATTACTTTATACGAAATAGTGTACAATATACATTTCGGAAGTAATGATAAACAGCAAAATAAATTGAAAATATTAGTGAAAAATATATAGTAGGTAATTAGGAGGAATTTTTGGTGAAAAATAAAATAGTAGAATTAATACAAAATTCTTTAGCCAAATTAGAAATCGATGGAGTAGATATTCATGTAGAAACTCCGAAAAACACAGATAATGGAGATTTTTCTTCAAATGTGGCGATGCAATTAACGAGAGTTTTACGTAAAAACCCTAGAGTTATTGCCGAGGAAATAATTAGTAATATAGAAGAAGATGAAGCGGTAGAAAAAATTGAAATAGCTGGACCAGGATTTATTAACTTTTTCGTTAAAAAATCAAGTCTTGGAAGTGTTGTTGGGAAAATCTTAGAAGACGATTTTAAATATGGGGAAAACAACATTGGACAAGGTAAAAAAGTTCTTTTAGAGTATGTATCAGCTAACCCAACTGGAACGTTACACGTAGGACACGCTAGAAATGCTGCATATTCTGATTCATTAGCAAGAATAATGAAAAAATCAGGATATGATTTATCTCGTGAATACTATATTAATGATGCTGGTAATCAAATTAATAATCTAGTAATTTCTGCAATAGTTCGTTATAAACAAGCACTAGGTATGGATGCTGAAATGCCGGATGATGCTTACCACGGTGAAGATATTAAAGTTCTAGGTCAAAAACTAAAAGACGAATTTGGTGAATCATTATTAGAAAGAGAAGACTTAAATGAGTTTATTCGTGAGTATGCAGTAGCATATGAAATGGAAAATATTAAAAAAGACTTAGGAGATTTTGGACTAGAGTACGATGTGTTCTTCAGTGAAAAGTCATTATATGAAAATGGTCTTGTAGATAAAGCTTTAGAATCTTTAAGAGAACAAGGGTTTGTTTATGAAAAAGATGGAGCTTTATGGTTAGAGACAACAGCTTTAGGTACAGGTGATGATAAAGACCGTGTATTAATTAAAGCAGATGGTTCACTAACGTACTTAACTAGTGACATAGCTTATCACAAAAATAAATTAGATCGCGGATTTGATTTATTACTAGATGTACTTGGTGCAGATCATCACGGGTATATTGCAAGATTAAAAGCAAGTATCGTTGCTATGGGATACAAAGCAGAGCAATTAGAAGTTCTAATTATGCAAATGGTACAACTTCTAAATAATGGTGAAGTTGTAAAAATGAGTAAGAGAACAGGTAAAGCAATTACACTTCGTGATTTAATAGATGAAGTAGGTGCTGACGCTGCTCGTTACTTCTTAGTAATGAGAAGTGCAGATAGTCACTTAGACTTTGATTTTGCAGTGGCAAAAGAACAATCAAGTGATAACCCACTATACTATGTTCAATATGCCCACGCTAGAATTTGCTCAATCTTACGTCAAGCAGCTGAACAAGTTGAATATGATGTTAATAACTGTGATTATGAATTATTAACAGATGAGTACTCAGTAGACTTACTGAAAAACTTAGCATATTATCCAGAAATAGTTGCACAAGCAGCTAAAAATTATGAACCACACAGAATTTGTAATTATTTACAAAGTCTTGCAAGTTCATTCCACAAATTCTATAATAATAACAAAGTAATAACTGAAAATAAAGAACAAACTCAAAGTTACCTAGCATTAATCACTGCTGTTAAGATAACTTTAAGAAATGCTTTAGACTTAATCGGAGTTTCAGCTCCAGAAAAAATGTAATAAATAAAAAGAAGGGAATCTAATATAAATGGTAAAATTAAAAGATTTAAGCGCAGAAAAAATTAAGGAAATGTCACTAATTGATTTATGTTATGCATACATGGTAGAAGAAGGAATTGAAAAATTAAATATTTATGATTTCCTAGATTATATTAAACCATTAAGAAATGTTGACGAGGAAGAATTTACTGCACAAGCTGCATATTTCTACACTGATCTAAACCTAGATGGTCGTTTTGTATGTGTAGAAGATGGTAGTTGGAAATTAAGAGATAGTTTATTCGTAGAAGATATTAAAAACTTCGTTGAACCAAGTGTACAAAAATTTGAAATCGATGATGAAGATGATATTGAAGAGCTTGGAGAAGAAGAACAAGAAGATATCCATGATGAAGTTGATGCTCTAATCGAAGAAGAAGATATGGAAGAGAGTGAAGATGTCTTCGATTTTGATAATGAAGGTATTGTATCAAAATTCAACATTGCAACTGAAGAAGAAGAGTTTTAATGGGAGTGACTCAAAAATCGTGATTTCGTAGAAATCGATTTTGTCGAGTCACCTCCGCACAGTTTATTAGATATCTAAAAAGCTTTTATAAAGCGAATTTAGATATCAATAAACCACTGCGTCTATGAGTTCTCATATACACTTTTTTTGGGGTCAGTCCCATTTTTATAAGTCTTTTTAGTTGCATATACTTTCTGTATGAAGTATAATGGAGAAAGTCAATAAAACATATAGTAAAAATTGTAATACAGGTTCTAAGTTTTTTAAGTGATTAACACAATACACATTTATTTTATTTATTATCTTTAACAGCAAGAATACGATTGATTATTGATAATAAAAAAATATAAAGGAGATTGTAACTTATGAAACAAGGTACAGTAAAATGGTTTAACGAGGAAAAAGGATTCGGATTTATCGAAGTAGCAGGAGAAAAAGATATTTTTGTTCACTTCTCAAGTATTAAAAAAGACGGATTCAAAACTTTAAAAGAAGGCGATAAAGTTGAATTTGAAGTTGAAGACGGTGCTCGTGGACCACAAGCAGCTAACGTAGTTGTTCTTTAATTAGAAATTTGAAAGAGTTATAATTAGATTATTAAGTCTAGTTATAGCTTTTTTTATTTTTTTAGACTAGAAATTAATATAAATCGATTGGAAAATATCAGAAAGTTACTATAATGGGAATATATTGAAAACGAATACGATTTTATTGAAAAATTTTCTGTAATAAATTATAATAAAGTGAAAAGGTATAAGATATCATTTGTTACAGAGGCTATTTAAAAGAAGATAAATTTCTTTAATATACTTTCGTAATGGAATATTGACCAAAATTTGATAGTTTATCAAAATAAAAGGAGATTTATAAGATGAAAATTACAGAAGTAAATACACCAAAAGCACCAAAAGCTGTGGGACCATATGTACAAGCAAACAAAGTAGGGAATCTAATTTTTTGCTCGGGTCAATTAGGAATTAACCCAGAAACTGGAAAAATAGTTGAAGGTGGGGTTATCGAAGAAGCGAAACAAGTATTTAAAAATATTGAGGCAGTTTTAGAGGAAGCTGGGAGTTCTATGAATCATGTTGTAAAATCATTAGTATTATTAAAAGATATTGCTGATTTTGCTGAAGTGAATAAAGTATATGCTGAACAATTCAACGATGTACTTCCTGCTAGATCTGCTTTCCAAGTAGCAGCACTACCATTAGGTGGTAATATAGAGATCGAAGTTATTGCTGTAGAAAAATAAGAAAATAGAAAAAATCAAGGATAGTCATTGTTATCCTTGATTTTTTGCGTTATAGCTTGCGATTGCAGCGTTTATTTCCTCATTGGTAAAGTTAGAGATATCGCCTTTTAATTCATTTTCGATAATACTTCTACTAGTGCTACCTTCTTGGGTGTAACGAATAGTATTATATGTCTCTGGTACTTGTTGACCAATAATTTGTGGATGATTTTGAGTGTTAGGTATAGATGAAGCTTTTTTAGTATCTGTAGAATTATTCTTAGTACTATTAGAATTTTTATTAGTAGATGTAGTTTCTTTTTTAGAGACTACTCTATTTTCTATTTCTTTTTTAGTTTCTTCTTTTTTCGTAACATTAGTTTTGTGATCTTGTTCTAATTCTGAGGTTTCAGAATTTAATAATTTTTCTTTTAAGGCTTCGTATTTAAATTCATACTTAGCTATAATAGTTTTAACTTGATCAGCATAGTTAGGTGAAGTTGTATCTAATTCTAAAATCTCAGTAAGAGCATTATCATAATTATCTAATTGTGTATCTAAATATGAAATTGCTTTTGAAAAAGTATGATTTGTGTCTAATTTTTTTGCTTGTTTTAAACGTTCATAAGCAGTTTCTGTGTCTGCGTTATTAAGTGCATTATCGATTTTTACTAGTTCACTAGCAATATTAACTTCATTATCAATATTTCTTAATGTTTCTTTAGCTTTTTCTGTAGTTAAAGTTTCAAGGCCGTTTAAGCCAGTTTTAAAATCATATGAATCATTAATTAATGATATATATTTTGAATGTTCTTCTTTGAAATTTTTATTTCCTGCATTAAGGTAGTAATATGTACCACCTACTAAGAAAAATATTGCTAATATAGGCATTAAAACAGAGATTATTTTTTTCATAAAGGGGTTCACTCCTTTCTTTAATGTCTTTAACTATAATTTATTGTATAATGTTAAGGAAAAAAAATCAAGTGAAGTAAATAATAAGTAATTAATTTAAATATGCATTTTACCTGGTTGGTTGCTTAGGATATGTCTAGTATAGTGAAAAAAATAGTAGCTATTAATATTGAATTTTGTAGAAAAATAATCTTATATACGGGCTAGAATGTTTGGGATGGATTTTAAAAATAATAAGATGAAATATATAATAATTTCTTGACAATAATAATAGTTTGGTATAATATATTTAAAAGAAACGTGACAAAAAAAGTAAAAAGAATTTTATTTTATGTTTTAATTAAAGAGAATTTAATCCCTAGGCTGAAAGATTAAATATTAATGATTAAAATAAGTAACACTTTTTGTAAAACTTAATAATTTAAAAATAAGGTATCGATATTTCGATATGAATTAGGGTGGCACCACGAATTTAGTTATCGTCCCATATAGTATGAGCTATATGGGGCGATTTTAATTTATATTGAAGTATGAATTGTAGATAAATCATTGAAAGGAGAATGAAATGGTAATTAGTATGCCGAGAGGAACTCAAGATATACTACCTGAAGAAAGTATTAAATGGCAGTATATTGAAGGGAAACTAAGAGAAATTAGCAAGAACTTTTGCTATGAAGAAATTAGAACACCGATGTTTGAATCAACAGAATTATTCAGTAGAGGTGTTGGAGACACTACTGACATTGTTCAAAAAGAGATGTATACTTTCCAAGATAAAGGAAATAGATCTTTAACACTAAGACCTGAGGGAACTGCTGGAACAGTTCGTTCATATATAGAAAACAAATTATTTGCAAAAACAATTCAACCACAAAAACTATACTATGTTGGTCCGATGTTTAGATATGAAAGAAAACAAAAAGGACGTTATCGTCAATTTGTCCAATATGGGGTTGAGGTTATTGGAGAAGAAAGTCCAAAGATCGATGCTGAAGTAATAAGCTTAGCGTATAATATTTACAGAATGTTTGGTATAGAAAATATCAAAGTGAGTATTAACTCTTTAGGTAATCCTGAAGAAAGACAAGCTTATAATGAAGCGTTAGTAAAACATTTTGAACCTAGAATAAATGAGTTTTGTGAAGATTGTAATAATCGACTTTATAAAAACCCTATGAGAATTTTAGATTGTAAAGTTGATGCAGGACATGAACTTATTAAATCAGCACCAAAATTATTAGATTACTTAGGTGAGGAATCAAAACAATATTTTGCCGAAGTACTAAAACACTTAGATGCACTAGGTGTAAAATATGAAATTGATCATAATTTAGTTCGCGGATTAGATTACTATACTCATACTGCATTTGAGATTATGATAGATAATCCTGAAGTGGAATTAAAAACACTTTGTGGTGGTGGTCGCTATAATGGTTTAATTAAATTATTAGATGGACCAGAAGATAAAAAAGGTATTGGTTTTGCCCTAAGTATTGAAAGATTATTATTAGCACTTGAAAGTGAAAATATTGAATTACCTATAGATGATACAATCGATGTGTTTGTAGTTGCTATGGGTGAAGAAGCTTCAAATGCTGGAGTAAAACTTACTAATGATTTGAGATTAGCTGGATATAGCGTACAAAATGATTATTTCGATAAAAAAATGAAAGCTCAAATGAAGATTGCAGATAGATATAATGCAAAATATTCTATAATAATTGGACAAAGTGAACTTGAAAACGGTACACTTGTCGTAAAAGATATGAAATCATTTGAACAAGAAACAATTAACTTAGATAACATTGTTGATTATTTACAAGAGAAATTGAGAGGAGAAAAATAATGAGCGCATACGGAAGAACGGAATACGCTGGTCGTATAGATGAAAAATATGTAGGAAAAAAAGTAACATTAAAAGGGTGGGTTAGTAAACGTCGTGACCTTGGAAACTTAATCTTCATTGATGTAAGAGATAGAATGGGTGTAGTTCAATGTGTATTCTCAGGAGAAAAAAATGCAGAATTACATGAACTAGCTGGAACTTTAAGAAACGAATTTGTAGTTTCTATTGAAGGAGAAGTAGTATTAAGAAATGAAGCTACTGTCAACGAGAAAATTGCATCAGGTAAAGTAGAAGTTATCGCTGATAAATTAGAAATTTTATCAAAAGCAAAAACATTACCATTCGTATTAGACGATGCAAGTTTATCAAGTGAAGAGCTACGTCTAAAATATCGTTACCTTGACTTAAGAAGAACAGAACTTGCAGAAGTATTACACTTACGTTCAAAAATTACTAAAGCAACTAGAGATTATTTAGACAACAACATGTTTGTTGATGTTGAAACACCAATTTTAACTAAGTCTACTCCAGAAGGAGCACGTGACTACTTAGTACCAAGTAGGGTTCACCCAGGTGAATTCTATGCATTACCTCAATCACCACAATTATTTAAACAATTATTAATGGTTGCTGGATTTGACAGATACTATCAAGTAGCTCGTTGTTTCCGTGATGAAGACTTACGTGCAGATAGACAACCAGACTTTACACAAATCGATATGGAAATGAGCTTTATGTCACAAGAAGAAATTCTTACTATGATAGAAGGTTTAATTGCTCATGTAATGAAAGAAGTTAAAGGTATCGATGTAGTATTACCATTCCCACGTCTTGACTATGAAGAAGCGATGGAAAGATTTGGTAGTGATAAGCCAGATACTCGTTTCGGAATGGAATTAAAAGATGTTAGTGATCTTGTGAAGAACTTAGACTTCAAAGTATTCTCTAATGCAGTAGAACAAGGTGGAGCAGTAAAATGTATCGTAGCTAAAGGATGTGCTGAGCAATATTCTCGTAAAGATATTGACGCTTTAGGTAAATATGTTGCAAACTATGGAGCTAAAGGATTAGCATGGGTTAAAGTAACAGAAGAAGGATTAAATGGAGCAATTGCTAAATTCTTTACAGATGAAGTAGCACAAGAATTAGTAGCTCGTGTAGATGCAGAAGTTGGAGATATTATTCTATTTGCTGCAGATAGTAAGAAAGTATGTTACGCATCACTAGGTGCATTACGTCAAAAATTAGCAGCTGATCTGGACTTAATTGATAAAGATAAATACAATTATCTATGGGTAGTAAACTGGCCTTTATTAGAATATGATGAAGAAAAAGGTCGTTACAGTGCAGCCCACCACCCATTCACAATGCCAAAAGTAGAAGATGTTGAACTATTAGAGACAGCACCAGAAAAAGCATATGCACAAGCTTATGATATAGTACTTAATGGATATGAATTAGGTGGAGGTAGTATCCGTATATACGATAAAGAAGTACAATCTTCTATGTTCAAAGCGCTAGGATTCACTCAAGAACAAGCTCAAGAACAATTCGGATTCTTATTAGATGCGTTTGAATATGGTGTACCACCTCACGGAGGATGTGCATTAGGATTAGATAGATTCGTTATGTTATTAGCAGGACGCGATAACTTACGTGATACAATTGCATTCCCTAAAACTGCGAATGCAGCAGATCCAATGACTCAAGCTCCATCACCAGTAGATCTAGAGCAGTTGTTAGAATTAAATATTTCATTACTAAGAAAATAAATCAAATAGTAATATAATGCATATCTGAGGAAGAGTTAATCTTTTCCTCAGATTTTTTTAAAATTTGTATTGACATAAAGTAAAACAGATGATAGAATAGTAAAAGTCTTCTCAAGAAGAAGACGAACAATCAAACATTTCAAAATATTAAATGTTAAGAAATTATAAAAAAGCACTTGACAAAATATAAAAGAAATGATAAACTTATAAAAGTCTTGAAGAAAGACAAAATCAATTATTTCAACGAAGTAAACGGTTAAAAAGTTTTAAAAAATATAAAAAAACTTCTTGACAAACATTCGTAGAAATGATAAAATAATTAAAGTCTTCTGATGAAGACGAAAAAACATTTTTAAAAAAAGTTTTAAAAATGACTTGACAAAGAAATTTAAAAATGTTAAAATATAAAAGTTGTTAATCGCAACG
>NZ_JAPWCB010000011.1:0-58178 GCF_041433745.1 Gemella sp. 27098_8_149
ATATTTATTCACGTGTTGATGCTATCTTTGAAAGAGGAAGTAAGGGGAGGAAGAATATCTCTCCAGAATTAAAAGAAAAATTTAAAAATGCTGCAGAGCACAGTTTATTAATTAGCGAAAGAGTTTTAGATGTATTTAAAGAAATTAGAATAAAGAAAAGTGTAGATGATTATTCAAGTGAATTCCGTGATAAATTACGTGAAAAACCATTTCTTTACAACTTTTATTTAACAGTGCCTGGTAAAGGATATTATATTGGATCTTATGGAATGGAAGTGGTAATTCTTCTTATTACGTTTTTCTTAATTAGGTCTGTAATAAAAAATATTAGAAAAAATAAAGCTGAATACGAAGAATTATTCATTACATATCCGGAGACAGAACGAGATTTAGATATTTTAGTACGAGAAGCAAAATATATAAACAAAAAATTAAAAGTCCTAATATACAAAGATGCATTAATATTATACGGCAAAGGGTTCAATTTCCAATTGTTATCAGGTTTTTCAAAGATAACTTTTGGTAGAGAAATTCGAAAAGGTAGAGTTGTAAGCTATATAGCACACTTCCACAATAATTTTAAAACAGATGAAAAAGTAAAAATCTGTTCGAACTATAAAAATTCAAGAGAAGATATTGACGAATTAGGAAAAACATTAAAACAAACCTTTGGAAAAACAGTAAGATATAATTATTGATAAAAATGTAATAATATTAGAAAACTAAGGCAATACACGTAAATACGGTATAAAGAGTATTTTAAAAATATATAAAGAAAACAAAAAGTATAATTATAGAAAATCTAAATAATTAAGGACGAAAAGGAAAGTTATGAAGAAGAGAAAACCAAGAGGTATAAGGTTAAAATTATTTTTTGCTATAATGTTTATTTTTGTTAGTATTGTAGCTGTTGGATCAACATATAATGACACCATACAATCTTCTGAAAGGTCATATGAAAAGGGTGATCAATTTGAAGGTGAAAGTATAGGAATTACATATGTTAAATTGGAAGCTCTTGAGGAACTAGATATAGTTGATAAAGAACTAGACGAAGATGAAAAATTTTATATGGTTGAACACGAAAATGGTTTTGTAATATTAAAAGCTACACAAGATGATATTAAGAAACTAATTCATAGTAGTGATGTACCAGAGGAGAAAATAATAAATGTAAAAGATAAAAATATTTATTCTCGTGTTGATGTAAAAAGTGAAAAAGGAAGAAATAGAGACAGAGTCCATATTTCTTTTGAATTATTAGATAAATTCAATGATGCAGCAAAACATAGTTCTTTGATTAAGAACAGAGTTTCAGATGTATTAAAAGAAGAGGGCTCAAATAAAACAGAAGCTTACTATAAAAAATTACAAGAAAAACCTTTTGTTTCTAACGTATATCTAACAGTACCTGGTTATTTATATTACATAGGCACTTATGTATTTACTACGATTTTTGTTCTAGGTACATTATTTTTGATAACTTCTATAATAAAAGATGTTAGAAAATCTAGAGGTTAATATGAAAAACTTATCATTGAATATATAAAGACAGAATATGTTATAAATATTTTAGTGTGTAAAAAAGTCTAAATAAAAAAAGGAAGTGAAGTTATGAAGAAGAGTTATTTAAGAGGAACAAGGTTAAAAATATTCATTGCTATAAACTTGTTTTTTGTTAGTTTGATCGCTACTATAGCTTCGTATAATATCTATACAAAGTCTGCTGAAACATTATATAATGAAGGTGATCAATTCACGGGGAATTATTCCGGAATTACTTATATTAAATTAGAAGCAATAGAAAAACTTGATATAGTAGATGAAAAATTAGCTGACGATGAAAAATTTTATATGGTTCAACACGAAAATGGTTTTGTAATATTAAAGGCTACACAAAAAGATATTAAGAAATTAATCCAAAGTAGTGATGTTCCAGAAGGCAAGATTATAGATCTGAAAGATAAAAATCTTTATTCTATTATCGATGTAATAGAAGAAAAAGGAAGCAAAGGAAAAACTAATATTTCTTCTGAATTGTTAGATAAATTCAATACTGCTGCAGACCATAGTACTTTGATTAAAGTTAGAATCCTAGAGGTAATTAAAGACCTTGGATTAGATAAGACAGAAGCTAATTATAAAAGTAAATTACAAGAAAAACCTTTTATTTCAAATGTCTATATAAAAGTACCTGGAACTATATATTACCTAGGTATTTATGGATTTCCTGCTGCTATTGTTTTGGCTACATTATTGTTAATTAGATCTATAATAAAAGGTATTAGAAAATCTAAAGCGGAATATGAAGAATTATTCATTGAATATCCAGAGACAGAATATGATGTAGATATTTTAGTGCGAGATGCAAAATATATAAATAAAAATTTAAGAGTTTTAATATATAAAGACGCATTGGTATTTTATGGAGGGGTGTTTAATTTCGAATTATTATCAGGATTTTCGAAGATTACTTTTAGTGATATAAATGATTCGAAAAATAATATCCAGTACTATACAGCGGAAATTCATAGAGAATTTGAATCAAATGAAGTAATAAAAATGTGTTCATATTATAAAGATGCAACAGCAGAAATTACTGAATTAGGAAAAATATTAAAAGAAGAATACGGAAAAGAAGTAGAATATGATTTTTAAGAATAAGAAAGAGGTAGAATAAATGGAAACATTAAAAGATAGAGTAATAGAAGCATTAGAAAATGTAATAGACCCTGAGCTTGGTATCGATATAATGAACCTAGGACTAGTATATGATGTTAAGATGAGTGATGATAATAAGCACGCTATCGTCGATATGACATTAACATCTATGGGTTGTCCTCTAGCTCCTATTATCATCGAGCAAGTTGAGACAGCAATGCTTGGTATTGATGAGATAGAAAAAGTAGATGTAAATATAGTTTGGGAACCAGCATGGACAAAAGATAAAATGTCACGATATGCTAAGATTGCTCTTGGTGTGATCGATTACGAATAGAATATAAATACAAAAAGCAATTTCAAAATTGAATTTAAGAAAAATTTTGAAGTTGCTTTTTTAATATTATTTATAGAAAATGGATAGAGAAATTTATAAAAAAATTGTTATTAGAGTAGAATGAAATATATTAAATATGTTATAATTAAAAAGACATTAAAAAAGAGTATGAAAGGAGGCACTATGTACAGAGGAGAAAGACCTAAAAAGGGCGATGTAGTTAAAATAATAGCATATAAACATGATGGCTCTATTCATAGAATTTGGCATAAAAATGTTGTACTAGAAGCGGATGAACAAGTTCTGATTTTAGCTAACAACAGGACACTTGTTACTGAAAATGATGGAAGAACATGGGTTACTAAAGAAGTAGCTTTAGTATATTTTCACAATGAATGTTGGTTTAATATAATTTGTATGTTTAGGGAAGATGGAGTTCATTATTATTCAAATTTAAGTAGTCCATTTGCATATGATGTAGATGGGGTAAAATATATTGATTATGACTTAGATATAAAGAAATATCCTGATGGAAAATATTTCTTATTAGATGAAGATGAATATAATCAGAATAAAGTACGTTATAAGTATGGCGAAAAAATTGATAAAATCTTAAAATATAATGTGAATAAACTTCAAGAATGGATTGATAAAAATCATGGAGCACTTGCACCAGATTTTGCTGATGTATGGTTAGAAAACTATGAAAAAATAATGGGTGAAGATCAAAATGTTAAAAGGAAAATTTAGTGTCGAAGTAAGACAGGATGAGATTTCAGAAAAAATAGGTTTGCAATTAAAAGAATTTTTATTATCTAGTCATCTGACAGAAGATGTGGAAAATCCAGATTATGTTTTTGCGATTGGTGGAGACGGGACTGTGCTTCGTACTTTTAATAAATACATGGATAAGTTAGACACGGTAAAATTTTTATCAATTCATACAGGTCATTTAGGTTTTTATACTGACTATTCAGCACAAAACTATGAAAAAATATTCTTTGATATGTTAGCGTTGACGCCAAAAATCGAGGAATACCCGTTGTTAAGAGTTAAAGCATACTGCTCTAATGGAGATTTAGTTTCAGATTATTATTCTTTAAATGAAGTAACTGTAAATAATCATACAGGTGTAACTTATGCTGCGAAAGTTTATATAAATGGTGTTCACTTTGAGAGTTTTAGAGGTGACGGCTTATGTATTAGTACGCCAACAGGATCAACTGCTTATAATAAGAGCTTAGGTGGCGCTGTAATTCATCCACAATTACCATTGTATCAGGTAACAGAAATAGCAGCCTTAAATAATCTTGTTTATAGAACACTAGGGAATCCATTAATCTTATCTCAAGATGATGAGCTGATGATTAAACCTATAAAACCGGAAAATCATCGTATTACTGTAGATCACATGCATTATAATTATGATAGTGTAGCTAAAATAAAAATAACTTTGTCGAAAGAGAAGAAGGTTTCATTCATTCGTTATAATGAAGATAGCTTCTGGCAAAGAGTAAAGAGATCGTTTATAAAAAATGACTAATATTGTTTTAAAATATACTATTAAAGAAGAACAAATTTTAAGGGAGTTTTTATTAGAAAATAACATTTCTAGAAAAACTTTAACAAGAATAAAGTTTGATAGTGATGGAAGTATAAAAGTAAACGGTAGAGAAGAGAATGTTAGATATCTTCTGAAAAAAAATGATATTGTAGAGATTACTTTACCGAGTGAAAATTTTAGTGAATTTGTTAGATTTATTAATAAGGATATTAATATAGTATATGAAGATCCATACTTTTTAATTGTAAATAAAGATATTAATTTACCTTCAATACCATCAAGGAATCTTGAAGATGAATCACTTCTTGAGAGAATAAACTATTATTTTAAGAGTAAAAGTATTAGTACAATTCCTCATATTGTAACGCGTCTTGATAAGAATACGTCAGGATTGGTGTTAATAGCTAAACATAGACACATTCATGCATTGTTTAGTAATCTTCAGATAGATAAGTATTATACTGCTTTGGTAAATGGAAAAGTAGAGGATAATGAAACTATCGAAGCTCCTATCCGCCGAGTAAGCTCTAGCATTATAGAACGTGAAGTAGGAGAAGATGGAGAATTCGCTAAGACTGAGTATTGGTTAGAAGAGTATATTTCAGACAAAGATATCAGTGTTGTTAAATTAAAACTTTATACTGGAAGAACGCACCAAATAAGAGTACATATGAAATATAAAGGTTATCCGCTCCTTGGTGACGAATTATATGGTGGAGATGTTCGTTTAATAACTCGACAAGCACTTCACTGTAATAATTTAATCTTTAACCATCCGATTACAAGTGAGATAGTTAATGTAAAAGCAGATCTACCAGAAGATATGATTAATATAATTAAACATAATGAGTAAGTATTTACTTGTTATGTTTTTTTATTAATTTTTTAGTGATTTATTTTGGAAATATTGTAGTAATTTATGTAAATAATTATTCATAAAAGAATGCTGAAAAATTAGAATTTTATAATTTTCAATGTTACTATTCTCATGTTTTTTAAAATTTAAGTTGTATTAGATCTATGTAAACGTTAAAAAATATTAGATTAATTACTTTATTTTCAGTAAGAAAGTGTGATATAATCTAAAACAAATAATAAAGTTATTTTAATAAGTCAGAAGAAGAGGAGGGATTTTATGATTTCAACATCATTAAAATTCGTGGGTAATACACCCGTATATCAACTAGATAACACAAATATTTTTGTGAAATTAGAGAAATATAACTTAGGAGGAAGTGTAAAAGACAGAGCTGTACTAGGTATGTTAGAAGAAGCTATGTCTCAAGGTGCTATTAATAAAGATACTATTATAGTAGAACCGACTAGTGGAAATACTGGTATAGCTGTGGCTATTTTAGCTTCAGTTTTAGGACTTAAAGCGGTAGTTATTATGCCTGAAAGTATGAGTATTGAAAGACGTAATATTATTAAAGCATATGGAGCACAATTAATTTTAACTCCTAAAGAACAAGGAATTAAAGGTTCAATCGAAAAAGCTGCGGCAATTCGTGAAAAATACAGCAATGCAATTTCTTTAAGTCAATTTGATAACCCAGCTAACCCAGCATATCACCACAAAACAACTGGGCGTGAAATCTTAGAACAAGTTCCAAATATAGATGTGTTTGTTGCAGGTGTTGGTACTGGAGGTACATTTACAGGTGTAGCAAGATACTTAAAAGAACAAAAACCAGAAGTAGTTACTGTTGCAGTAGAACCAGCAGAGTCACCAGCTATTAGTGAAGGACGCGGAGGAGCACACAAAATCCAAGGTATTGGAACAGGATTTATTCCAGAAAACTTCCGTAAAGAATATATGGATGAGATTTTAACTGTAACTAGTGAAGAAGCAATTGAAGAAACTAAAAACTTCTTACGTTCTACAGGTATTGGTATTGGTATTTCTTCAGGAGCGGCAATAGTAGGTGCTAAAAAAGCAGCTGAGAAGTATCCAGGCAAAAATATTGTAACAATCTTACCGGATGGAGTAGATAAGTATTTATCAGTACTTGATTTCGAAGATGTTACACATGTTGAAGTGTAATGGGATATTTTGAGAATTTAAACTATAATCTAAATCGTGTTTTAAGAGATGATCCTGCTGCTGAGTCAAAACTTATGGTATATCTTACATATCCACATATAAAGGCTCTTAACTATCATTTTTTCGCCCATAAGCTATATATAAAAGGATGGCATACTACAGCTCGTTTATTGGCGAAAAGAGCTCGTCGTAAGACTGGTATAGAAATACATCCTGGCGCAAAGATAGGTAAAGGACTATTTATAGATCATGGTATGGGAGTAGTTATAGGTGAAACAGCAGTAGTAGGTGATAATGTGACGATGTACCACGGAACTACTTTAGGTGGAACAACATTAGATCCAGTTAAAAGGCATCCAACGATAGGTGATAATGTTATGATAGGTGCAGGAGCAAAAGTTTTAGGGAATATTACAATTGGGAAAAATTCTAAAATAGGAGCAAATGCGGTTGTTAAACATAGCGTTCCTGATGGAACAATAGTTTATGAAGCTAGACCTGTAGTGAAATATTTGGAATCTGATAGAACACAGATTTAAGACAAAAAAGTAATATATGAGTCTATAGGTGCTTTCTTTAAAATACAAGAGTTAAACAATTAAATATTTATAGAAAAATAAAGGTGCTATCTAATTAATTGATTTTTTAAAAATCATAATTTTAGATATTAGCTCCTTTATTTTTTTATATTTATGTTATAATAATATTGAGAACGTATTAATAGTTAACATGAATTTTTATTAGGGAGGTGAAATTGATGACTAAGATAAAAAATCTAATTTTTGATCTAGACAATACTCTATATGATTTTAGTACTATTTGGAAAGAATCTAATAAGCAGGTATATGAATACTTAAAATACGATAAAATAGTAAGTTATGAAGAGTTTTTTAAACAGTATAAAGCTATTAATAATATGTTAGTGGAAGAGGTTTTAAAGGGAAATATTAAGCTAAGAGAAATCAGAAATAAACGATTAACCCTAACTCTAGAGAAATTCGGAATTATTCTAACGGAAGAAGATTGTAATAATTATTATGAGAAGCAGTTTGATTTTATCTTGGAATCAATTAAACCTAATCAAGAAGTAAATCAGTGGATAAAGCAATTAAATAAAAAATATAAAATGATAATTTTAACTAATGGGAAATCTTGTGAACAAAGAAGAAAAATCGAAAAACTTGGTTTAGACAATATGTTTAAACTATACATTTCAGGTGAAACGCATATTAGTAAACCTAAGGCAGAAGCATTTATTAATGTTCTAGAGAAGGAAAACATAGTGGCTAGTGAAACAATGATGATTGGTGATTCTCTACATCATGATATAAATCCAGCCAACAAACTAGGAATTAAAACTTGTTTGGTAGAAAGAAAGTGGCATTTTGATGATAAGTTAGAAAATTATACAGGATATAAAGTGAAAAATATTATTCAGTTTTTCTCAGAATTAGAAGCAAAGGAATTGTAAAAAAATATTATTATTTTTCTGAATATAAAGAAAGTATGAAAAAAATAAGGTCTATAATAAAGGTTATAATCACTACGTGGTTATAGCCTTTATTATATTTTATGTAAATTGAAATATAATGTAAAAAGTAAAATAATTATTTGTTATCTTGGGAAGTGATGTTGATTGATTTTCTCAAATTTGTTATACTGTTTATGAAAACTATTACAAAGGAGTTAAAATTATGAAAAAGAATAAGTTTTTAGTTATTAGTATGGCAGCTGTTTTATCTCTATCATTAGCAGGGTGTTCCTCAGCTTCTAATAGTACTTCGAGTAACAGTAATGGGACTGTTGCTGTAAAAGAACTTAAAGGGGAAGAATTAAATAAAATAGAAAAAGATGACAAAGAAAAAGAAAAATACCTTGTTATCGACGTAAGAGATGCTAAAGAATATAAAGAAGGGCATGTAAAACACGCTATTAATATTCCATTAGAGGATATTGAAAAACACGCAGAGCATCTAAGTGCATGGAAAGATAAAGAAGTAGTGACAGTTTGTAATACTGGTAAGAAAAGTAAGGAAGCTGCAGACAAACTTGTGAAAGCAGGATTTAAAAAAGTTTCTAATGCTCAAGGTGTGAAAGACTATAAAGACTATGAAATAGTTAAATTTACTACATTATTAGCAAGCGACTTCCAAGCAGCAATTGATAAAAAAGAGGGGACATTTATCGATGTTCGTGAAGCAAAAGACTACGAAAAAGGGCATGTAGCAGGAGCTAAAAATATCGATGTTAAGAATATTGATAAAGACCTAGCAGCATTATTACCAGAAGATAAAAATGCTCCAGTGTACACATATTGTTACAGTGGTAACCGTTCATCTAAAGCTGCACAAAAAGCAGTAGAACTAGGATATACAAATGTTTATAATGCTTGGGATGGAACAAAAGAGCATGAATATAAATTTTAAAAAATTGTAAATTTTCAGAGTAAGTTCTAATAAGAAACGAAAAAAAAGTTACTTTTAAAAAAAATATAAATATTATAAAAAAATGAGTAAAAATAATATAACTTATTAGAAAAAAAACTATTTTTAAGTTATACTAATAAGGGATGAGGTATACCTAAATGTATTAAATATTTAAGTACCACCTTGTCTCTTATTAAATAAGGAGAGGAAGAAATATAAATGAAATATAATAAATTTTTAGCTGTAAGTATGTCAGCAGTGTTATCATTAACTTTAGTAGGATGTTCAACTACTTCATCTGCAAAAGAATTAAAAGGTGAGGAGTTAAACAAAATTCAAAAAGATGATAAGGAAAAAGAAAACTATCTTGTTATAGATATTAGGGATGAAGCGTCTTATAAAGAAGGTCACCTTAAACACGCAATTAACATTCCATTATCAAAAATAGATAAGAGTATTGAAGAAATCCGTAAATGGAGAGAGAAAAAAGTTGTTGTTTATAGTGATAAATCTGATAAAACTAAAGATGCTGTAGATAAACTTACAAAACAAGGTTTTAAAGATGTAACTGGAGCTCAAAATGTAAAAGACTTTAGCTACGATCTTGTAAAATATACATCATTAAGTGGAAGTAAATTCCAGGATGCTTTATTAGATACTGCAGCAAATAATGTATTTTTAGATGTAAGAGATAAAGCTGAATTTGAAAAAGGACATGGTGCAGGGGCGAAAAATATCGATGTAAATAAATTAGATAATTTACAGTCTATTTTACCTGAAAATAAAGAGGTTCCTATATATGTTTATAGTAACACTGGAAACAGTTCATCTGTAGTGGCTCAAAAACTAGTTGACTTAGGATATAAAAATGTCTTTAATGCAATTGATGGAACTAAAGAATTTAGTTATAAATTTGAAATTGCTGACTGTTGTAAAGATCCAAGTGATGCAGTAAAAGGTTCAGAAAAACATGAAGGACATTGTGAAAACTGTGGAAACCACGAAGGTCATGAAGGTCACAATCATTCTGGAGAGAAGAAAGAAGACCATTCTGGACATGATCATTCTGCAGATAAGAAAGATGATCATGCTGGACACAAACATTAATATATAAAGTAAAAGGGTGACTCAAAATAGTAATTTCAATCAGAAATTTTTTAGTTGAGTTGTCCTTTTTCTTTATAGGGGACTGCCCCAAAAGTCTTAAAATTTAACAAAGTTCATATGAGAACTCATAGACGCAGTGGTTTATTGATATCTAAATACGCTTTATAAAAGCTTTTTAGATATCTAGTAAACTACTGCGGGAAGTGACTCGACAAAATCGATTTCTCCGAAATCACGATTTTTGAGTCACTCCCTCAGAAGATTTTATATAAAAGGAAAATTTCAGAGATGAAAAACAGGATAATATTTTTTACAAGAGTACCTAAGGTAGGTACAACAAAAACAAGGTTGTATGACTTTGTGTCCCCGGATACTGCTGTAGAAATTCAAAAGAAATTAATGAAAAAAAACTATAGTGTTTTAAAAGAGTGTGGGGAAGAAGTAGTAGTCTACCATGATGGTCAAAGTATTGATGATAAAGTGATGGAGCATATCTTAGAAAATAGAGAATTTTCTTATCAAGTAGGAGAAACACTTGGTGATAAAATGTATAATGCAATTGAAGATGAGTTAAAGACCAGTGATAAGGTGATTTTACTAGGTTCAGATATCTTTAATCTTCAAGAAAATATGATTCATACTGCATTTGAAAAGTTAGATAAGTATGATGTCGTTATAAATCCAAGTGTTGATGGTGGTTATTTTTTAATAGGGATGAAAAAAGCTATTAAAGAGGTCTTTGATCTTCCAAGTTATGGGGATAACACCGTTTTAGAGAATTTACTTACTGTATGTAATGAACAAAAGCTAAGTTATTATTTAGGAGAAGCTGGCTTAGACATCGATACTAAAGAAGACCTTTTATTAGCAGAGACAGGTTATAATAATATTAAGTTATTAGGTGCAGGGGAGTATAATATTAACTTTACCTTTGATGAAGGAGATTTGAAAAAGGTTCTCAGAATAAATATGAAGAGCCAGATGAATCTTGAAAATCAAATAGAATATGAATACGAAACGCTACAATTGTTGAAAGACAGTGGAGTTACACCAAAACCTTATGATTTAGTAACAAAGACAAATTTATTACCGTATAAATATTTAACAATGGAATTCTTAAAAGGAAGACCACTTAATTACAAAATAGATATGCATATTGCAGCTTATTTATTAAGTAACGTTCATAATACACCATATGGAGACAATAACTTAATCAATGTGACCAACCCATTCCAACTCATGTTTGATGAATGTAAACAGATGGCAGGGGAGTATTTAGCTTGGGATAAATCCGATGAGAAAGTTAGTTTTTATATTAATAGATTCTTAGAAAAGTGTCTGACACTTATACCTGAAAAGTATAGTATTGCTAATCCGTGTATTATAAACACTGAACTAAATTCAGGAAATTTTTTAATAGGTGAAGGAAAAGAGGACAGCTATGTTATTGATTGGGAGAAAGCATTAATAGGAGAATGTGAACAAGATTTAGCCCATTTTCTAGCACCAACAACGACATTTTGGAAAACTGATATTATTTTATCAGAAAATGAAATTAATGAGTTTTTAGAAGAATATAATAATTATAGAAATTTTGATAGAGAAAGATTCGAGAGATATTTAATATTTAATTGTCTAAGAGGAGTTACTTGGTGTAGTATGGCATTTAGACAGTATAGTGAAAATGATAAAATGTTAATGGATGAAACTACATTTAAGAAAATAGCTTCATATGTCGACTTAGAGTTTTTAGAGAAAGTATCAGCATACTTTAAATAGGAGGAGAGTAATGACTGAGTTTATTCAAAGTTTTGGTGTCTTAGCACCGATAATTTATGTATTAATGTTTATGTTCTTACCGGTATTTTTCTTTCCGGTTCCAATACTTGCTGTTGCTGGAGGAGTAGCGTTTGGTTTTGTAGAAGGAAGTTTACTAACTTTCGTTGGAGCGTCATTAAATTGTTATATTATGTTTGTAATATCACGTCGTTTCGGTCGTGAATGGGTGAAAAACTACCTTAAGAAAAAAATGACACCTAAGCAACACGATAGAATTTTTAATGTTAGTGATGAAAAACTAATGATGAGTTTAGTAATACTGAGACTAATACCTTTGGTACCATATAATATGATAAACTACGGATATGGTTTAATTAATATCAGTTTATCAAAATATATGATAGCGAGTGTGCTCGGTATTATTCCTGGAACAGTAGTATTCTTAAACTTCGGAGCTACTAGTACAAATATCTTCAGTAAAGAATTTTTAATTGCTTCATTATTAGTAATTTTATTAACTGTTGGATCAATCTATTTGTCTAAATTTGTAGAGAAAAGAGAACAGCAAAAGAAAGAAGAAAACAACTAAAAATAAAACTCTCAAGATTTCTAGAATTCTTGAGAGTTATTTTTTTATACATGAATTATTTCAACTTCCCCAAATGTTACAGAACCATTTAGGATAATTTTAACATCTTTTCCGATGTTTTGAGTTTGTTTTTGAACTTTTCCTAGGAAGTTATTTGTATTATTCTCGATTGCCCATTCTTTTGGAACATATACTTTTAGATTACCAAAAGAAATAGAAACATTAAGATCAAAGTTCTTAATAGGATAAGTATCTAATTTTTCAAAGTAGATAGTAGTAGTTCCGAATGTTGTAGAAGCAGAGAATGAATCAGATTTAGTTATGTCTACATACTGAACATTTTCTCCGAATGTTACATCGGAAAAATCATTACCATTTTTTATTTTTTGATGTTTTTTTACTTTGTAAAAGCTTTTGAATTCTCTATATTTGTATTTTCTAGGGACAAACATAGAAATACCTAGACTAAGGAAAACAGCAACAAAGAATATTTTTCCACCTGATATATCAGCAAATTGATAATTTTTATTGTATACATAGAATAATAATGCTAGAGGGAATATTGTTCCAAATGAATCAAAATCCATTAAACCTCGGATTGCGAAAAATCCTAGTACAACAGTACATATAGTTAGAAAGATTGATCCGTTTGGAAAAATACTAAATCCATCGAGTAAAGTAGTTACTGCAAGGATTATAAAAAATAATCCAATAAAACTGCGTCTCATTTATTTTTACCTCATTTCTTTTAATTTATCTTTTAATATTTTGTAGTAATGTCTTGAAATATGGACTTGCTTCTTTGAATTAGAAAAAGAAGCGGTACTTGAGCCAGAAAAAGATTTTTCTAGCGAATAAATTGCTTTTGTATTTATTATTGAACTCTTAGAAATTCGACAATAGTAAAAAGGAATAAGTTGCTCTAATTCATATAATTTGAATTTAACCTCGAAAAATTCATCGGTAGTGTGAGCATAGACTTTATTATCATCGGTTTCAAAAAATAAAATAGATTCTAGAGGGATGAAATATTCAGAGTCACCTTTGTAGAAAATTATTTTTTGAGAATTTACTATAGCTTTTTCAACTAATTCTTTAATTAAGATGACATTACTATTTAAGTCTGGGGTCTTAATAACTAGTTCAATTTCTTTAAGATTTGAGTCTAGTTCGATATTAATTTTCATATTGTCTCCTTTCTAAATGTTTATAGTTATATTATATATTATTTTAGCGTGAAACTTAATAGCTTTTAGGTAAGTGGTAAAAAATAGGAAGCAAGTGGTTAATAATTTTATTGTTTCTTTTAAAAATGAGAGGAAGATGGCTTATCATATTCAAAGGAAATGAGATGGATACGTTAACATATCATCTTGATTTTTTATTATATTTATTGTATAATATAAACATAAATGGGAGTGGATGAGTTCTGGTGTGCTCTCTAGTCTTCAAAACTAGTATGAGGGGTTAAGAGCCTCTTGGGTGGGTTCGATTCCCACACATTCCCGCCAGTTTTTTTATTTTTTTGAACATAGTAATGCCATCATGAATTTGGTTCATGATGGCATCTTTTTATTTATCTAGTATCAATAGTAGTATTGATACTATTGAGAAAAGTACTATAATAAAGAGACTTTTGATTTTATCAACAGTGTATTTATTATAATGTGTTCGAGGTTTGAAGTCTTCATAAGCATGGACTGTCATCGCCTCAGATATTTGAGGTTGCCAAGTTAATGCGATAAATATGGCTTTAGCATAGTAATAAGGCGACCAAAACGGTAAAAATATACCACGAAGACGACTAGATTTAGTAATCATTTGAGTCTCATATTGAATTCTTGGTAATGCTTGAATTACTACTAAGAGTCCGTATACGATATTTGAAGAAAGTCCGTGTTGTTCGAAATATTTTAGTAATTCTACAAGTGAAATATATGTTGCTGTGATTAATCCTAAGGCTGCAAAACTATATGTCCTAGAAAAAATTAATAGAGCAAATTTATAATTAGAACTATGAACAATGATAGCCCAAGCAGAACCTAATGCAGGTAAAAGTGGTACTAGGATGAAATATAGTAACTTTTTCCAGTATCTTGATAGACAAAAGTAGAGAATTGTTAAACCTATAATCACAAAATTAAGAACTAATAATTTACTAAATGAAATCCAAATAGTTAATAATAATACTATTAAGGCAAGGGTAGGACTAATTATTTTCTTTTCCATAATAATCCTCCTTTATATGATGTAGCGTGTTATTTGAAATTTCAATATGGTAATCGCTCCTATTATTTAGTGGCTCTAATCTATGACTTACAATAATAAATGATTGTCCAGTAAGTCTTTTATTTTCTTCAATCCAATCCATTATAAATGAGCAGGCTCTTTCATCAAGATGAGTAAAAGGTTCATCAAGAAGCAATAGCTCAGTTTTTTGGCTTAATAAACACATAAGTTGAATAAGTTTTCGCTGACCACCGCTATAATAATATAGACTTTTATCAAGTTCTTTTTCTAAATTAAATTCTTTTAAAAGTCTTTCTTGCCATAAGGTAGCGTGTTCCCAAATATCTTTTTGCATTGAAATCTCTTCACGAGGCATCAAGCTAATAAACTGTTGAAATGCATCTTGTAAACAAGTACTTATTTTTTTATATAACTTCCTTGATTTTTTTACCTTTTCTTCATTAAAGTATATCTTTCCATCGTATTTTTTTAATTGTGAAATAGCATGTAATAATGTTGTTTTTCCTGTTCCATTATCTCCCGTTAAAGTCGTAATTCCTTTAAATATATGAAAATTATCGATATTTAATAATTCTTTTTTCCCTTGTTGAATAGAAATATTTTCTAGTCTTAAAATTTGTTCAGATTGAGTGTTGTTGCATAATTTCACATTAGAATTTTTAGATGTTGGATTTGTTACCAACTCTAAATTCCCATCAGAAAGATAAGTAAAGGTGTCTGCATAATTCAAGTATAGTCGGTGCTCGTGATCGCATACGATTATAGTTACACCATGGTTGTTTAAGTCTTTTAGAAGATTCAGAAGAGAATTACGAGTCTTCTTATCAACATTGGCAAATGGCTCATCTAAAATTAAAATTTCACTTCCCATAGCTAATGCTACTGCAAATGCAGCTCGTTGACGCTCTCCCCCAGATAATGTATGAATGTGTTTTGTAGAAATTTCTTCAGTATTTGTAATAGACAAAGCGTAGTCTAATTTTTCATCAATAATTTGTGGCTCTAGACATAAATTCTCTAATGCAAATATTATTTCTTCTTCCAAAGTAGGCATAACAAATTGATTAATCGCATGTTGCATGACATACCCTATATTTTTAACATGTTCTTGCATAGGAATATCAACAATATTTTTCCCCTTGTAAGTAATTACTCCCTCGTAATGTTCTTTATTTAATTTACAAATAGTACGAAGTAGGGTAGACTTACCACTACCAATATTTCCGGTTAAAACTAACCAACTATGTTCTTTTATTTTTAAACTAACATTATCAAATAAGACTTTATCTTTAATTTTCAAAGAAAAATTATCGATTTCTATGATATTCATTATTTATTACCACTGTTTTGTACTTTATTTACGATGTTCAAGATTAGTTTAACACAGACAACTCCGAAGAAAAATACAGAAATAAAACGTACAATTAGAATTGCTAGAATCATACCTACAGAAAATGCTTCATAACCAGCTTGGAAATATTTATAAGCGAAGCTAAATAGCGTAATACCTACGGCAGAAAGGAATAGTGAAAATGTATCGTAGCGTTTGTATCTTGTAGCTAAGAAACCAACTTCAGATCCTACTCCTTGTACTAATCCTGAAACAAGAACCGCAGCACCAAAGTATGAACCATATAACATCTCTGCTAATGCTCCTAGAACTTCACCAAGTGTAGCACTACCTGGTTTTTGAATAAGTACTGCAGCAACTGGACCAGCCATAACCCACAACCCAAATAAAATTGAGTTTGCAAAAGGTGCGTACCCTACTGCTCCAAGAGCAGCTTTTAACGGAACGTAAACCAAGCTTGTTGCAAGGAATATCCCCCCGAATAAGAAACCTATTAAGGCTATAGTAATTATGTCCTTTGTAGACCATTTTTTCATAAGAAAAACCTCCTGTTATTTTTTATTCATTAAAACAACAAGAGGTATTTTTAAATTATATATATACTTTAAAATAGACTTGATAAAGATTAAACATTTTCCTACGGCTGTCCTAACAACATCAGGTTCTATGGGTATATTCTCAGCAAAAAGCACCCCAAATGTTTTAATGATTAGTTAAAATTATAACATGAGTTGATAACGGTGTCAAAAAAGTAGCTTACAGAAAAAATTTATTTAATTTTTTTAGCTAGCATAGTAGCAAAACGCAGTTTAAATCTATTACCATTAGCATCAGTCTTATGAAGCTGTCCGAAATCCTCATTATATTTAATAAATTCCCAGTCTTTATAATATTCTTTTAGTTCATTTTCTTTAAAAGTAAAAGGGAAAGGAAGTGGACAAGGTGCATCATCAGTAGACATTGCTGCTACTATCAAATTATAACCACCAATATTAGTTTGATTTTGCATATTTCTAATAACTTTAGGAATAGATTGTTCTTCGATAAACATTAAAACTACTGTTGAAAGAATGAAGTCATAGGTATTTCTAAGGGCTGCTGTGTTGATATCATAGCTTCCTATTTTAATATCTAAATTTTCAATTTTAGATGTTTCCATTAAAAATTCTAGAGCAGGAATATTATTATCTACGGCAGTCACCTCAAAACCAAGTTTAGAAAGAAATAAAGAATTACGACCTTGACCAGAGCCTAAGTCTAATGTTTTACAAGGCTTAATAGTCTTTAGGGCTTCTACTACTTCAGAATGAGCAGGGTTAATATCGTATTTGTTTGAAAAGTAGTTTTTAGGTTCGCAGTAGAACTCTAAGAAACATTCTAAGTCATCAGATAAAGGCGCGACACGATGCCATGCTTGCGGTTCTACAAAAGGAATATTACTCTCAGGAGTGAAAATGTGCTCAGCTATAACTTCATTATCTTCAGTTAATTCTGTAAATTGGAGTTTTCCTTTAAGAATAGTTAATTTTGCCCAGACGTCTTTTCTAGTATTGTGTTTTTGCCTAAATGGTTTAGGAAGTGTTTCGGCTGTCCAAAGTGGTAATTGTTTATAGCATACTAAGTTTTTTGTCATACTAATCTCCTTATTGGTTGTTAAGTTTAATTTAATTATATCATTTAAAATATAAAAATAAAATAGTAGGGGAATTTAGCGCTTATGTCTTTATGATGTTGAACTAATCTCTTTGTGTTATAATAAGATAGATAATAAATATAAGTGAGGTATTGAAAAAATGGTAAAAGTGTTATTTGTCTGTTTAGGAAATATCTGTCGTTCACCTATGGCAGAAGCAATATTTAGAGATATGGTAGAAAAAGAAGGTTTAAGTGAAAAAATACTTATTGATTCAGCTGCAACAAGTAGTTGGGAACACGGTAATCCAGTTCACAGTGGAACTAGAAAAGAACTTGCTAAAGTTGGTATCGGTGTAGAAGGGATGTATTCTCGTATTCTAAACGATAATGATTTAGATGCAGATTATATCGTGGGAATGGATGACAGTAATATAGAAAATATAAAAAAATTTATTGCAGGTAGAAAAACAGGAGAGGTTAAGAAATTATTAGAGTATGCAGGAGAAGATAGAATTATCGATGATCCGTGGTATACAGGAGATTTCAAAACAACTTTTAATGATGTAACTAAAGGATGTACGGCTTTATTAGATAAAATCAAGAAAGACAATCTTTAATAGGGTAAAATAGGATATGTACTAATATTAAATTACATGCAAGGAGGAAATGGAGTAGGAAAAGTTTTGAAGAGCTCAACAAGAAGATGTTGCAAAAACTATTGTTGACTTTGTAAGAGAAAGTATTTAAGGAGAAAATCATGATAAACATTAGAATGGTTGAATTAGAAGATGCGGAGAAATTAGTGAATATTTATAGACCTTATGTAGAACATACGGCAATAACCTTTGATTATACTGTGCCAAGTGTACATGAGTTTGAAGAGAAAATTTCGAAAGTTATACAAAGATATCCGTTTTTAGTATCAACAGAAGGAAATGACATACTAGGATACGCCTATGCTAGTGAGTTTTATCCAAAAGACGCATACAAATGGACAGCTGAGATTACAATCTACCTAGATGAAAAAGCTCGTGGTAAAGGTGTTGGAGAGAAGCTGTATTCTGAACTTGAAAAACAACTTTATGACAGAGGAATATGTAGATTGACATCATGTATTGCCTATCCAGATGAAGGGAGTATTTCTTTCCATGAAAAAAGAGGATTTAGAAAAGTAGCTCACTTTGAGAAAGTAGGTTATAAGTTTAATCGTTGGTATGATGTAGTTTGGTATCAAAAAGATATTAGAGAAAATATTGAATAGAAGAAAGCCCCACAAGAAAAGTCTTGTGGGGTTTAGTTTTTATTCTGACACTTTTTGAGCAAGTATTATAGCATATGGATAAGGAGAAGCTGTAATATTCTCAGAATAACTGATGATTTTCCAATCTTCATAATATTCCTTAAGTTCTCCTTCAATAAAAGTGAAAGGAAGTGGCATTAGAGGACGACCGTATTTTGTCGCATTTAATGCACTGACAATTAGGTTGTAACCATTAAGGTGTGTTTGTTGTTTTATGTTAGAAATAATACTTTGAATTCTTGTTGCATTCAAATACATGAAAACATCTGTAGAGAAAATAAAGTCATAACTCCCCTTAATATTAGCATTTGCAATGTCATGGTCAATTACATTTATATCTAGTTGTTCTTTAATAGAAATATCTGTTAATTCGTGTAAAAACTCAGCATTGTAATCTATTGCCGTAACATCAAAATCTAATAATGATAGGTAGAGTGAATGTCTACCCTTACCGGCACCAAGATCTAATGTTTTACAAGGACTAATAACTTTTATTGCATTGATAAATTCTGAATGAGGAGTATTTAATTTATACTTATTATAGAAATAGTCTTCACGCGAACAATAAAATTCTAGATTAAATTGTAAATCCGTAGAGTTAGGTGTAATTTTAAAAACACTGAGAGGTTCAATAAGTTCAACTTCACTTTTGGGATTTAGTGAATATTGTCTAATAATTTCATTTTCTAAATTAAGAAAAGCAAATTTCATTTTACCTTTTATGATTGTTAATTTTGTCCAAACTCCACTTTCTGTAAAGAAGCCCTCTTTATAAATTTTAGGTAAAGAGAGAGCAGTAACAGTAGGCGTACGTTTAAAACAAAGTAAGTTACTTTCCATATGCTGCTCCTTTTTGGATAATTTACTAACATTATATCATGTGAAATGCTTGATTAAAAATGATAACCGAAAGAACTATCTAAATACAATATAAAAAACATTATTATATCATTAGTGATATTAGAGTATTGCTATTTACAAGTTCTTTATTTTGATTTATTATAGAAACAAGAGATTAATAAAGTAGGTGTTTTTATGAGAACAATAGTGATTTCAGATATTCATGGAAGTTTTTATACAATGAGAAAATTATTAGACGAGGTAAAATTTAATAGAGAGCATGATAAGTTAATATGTCTGGGAGATATGTGTGATAGAGGAAAGAATACAAAGTTAGTCTGGGAATTTTTCTATAACTTGCAACAAGAATTTCCTCATCATGTAGTTCTATTAGGAAATCATGAGGATATGTTTAATTTGGCTATAAAAGAAGCGAGATATGGTAATAATCTTTCTGTAAGACAGGATCATTATTTTAGAAATAGTGGTTTAACAACACTACAATCATTTTACCCAGAGGCTACAGTTGAAACTAGAGGTATTTATTTTAAAAAATTTGCTGCTGAACATAAGCCTTTGAGAAAGTGGATTAAGAACCTCCCAACAAGATACGAAAATTCAGATTATTATTTCGTTCATGCTGGTGTAGATTTTACGAAGAATTTTTGGGATCAAACACATAGAGATATGATTTGGATAAGAGAACCATTTTTAAGCAGTAATGACAAATACAATAAAATAGTATTTCATGGACATAGTCCTGTAAAACAAGAACCATATTATGATAAAAAAGAAAATAGATTTAATATAGATGGTGGCTGTGTATATGGCGGAAAGTTAAACGTAGTAGTAATAGATGAAAGTAGTTTAACAGTAAAACAAAGTGCAATATTAAAAGAAGATATTTATAAAAAATAAAAGATGAGCAGGTATAGATAGAATCTATATCTGTTCATCTTTTTAATTTAGTCAAAAAAAAACCGAGCACATTTGTCTCGGTCTCTTATAGAAAAGGAAAGTTTATGAAGTTTATAACTATTTACTAGTTATGGATTAATTATAATCTTTGAACCTTAAATATACTTAAAATTTAGTTTTAAGTTATTAAGGTTAATTTTTCATAAAAAGTATTGATTTAAAAGCTTTTTAAAAGAAAAATAATACTTAAAAGTTAAAAATATTATTTTAAGTAAATAACAAAACTAAGGAAACTAAAATTACTTTAACATTTCTAAATATTTCTAAATTGTTACAAAATGTATTTTGTATTACAAAATCTAAAATCTATTGATTATACTTTGGAAAATGAATTATAATATAGGAGAAGTAATTATTAAAGAATTATTAATAAGGAGAAAATACCTATGAAAAAACAGGGACTAAAATTAACTGGTAAGGTTCTAGCAGGACTAGTGTTATTTTCAGGAATAACTGCAGTACCAACTAAAGCTATCGATGTAAAACCTGCCGCTGTAGATGTAAATGTGAAAAATGTAAAAGCAAGCGTTTATGAAAAAGAAGGACACTTCTATGCTAAATTAGTAGCTGATAAAGAAGTAGCAAATGTTGTAGCTCGTATTACAACTGAAACTAAAGCTCAATTTTTAATTAAAAGAGATATTATTAAAGCTGGAGAAGAAGTTGTAGTAGAATTAGACTTAGCTGCACAAGTTCCAACTAGAAAATTACCTCACACAGGTGTTAAAAAAGAGTCATTCAATACTGTAACTGAATTAGCAGGGCACACATTCAAAATTGCTGTAAGTTATGAAGTAGCTACAGATGAAGTAAAAGCCCAACAAAAAGCTAACAATAATCAAAAGAAAAAGATTGAAGAAGAACTTAAAAATAATACAAAAGTAGAAAAAACTGAGGAGCCAACAAATGTTCCAAGTATTACGGATCTAAAAAATGATTCTAATGCAAAAGCAGAACAACCAAAACCTTCAGTACCAGCTGTAGATACTAAAAAGCCAGCTGAAACTACAAAATCTGCAGAACAACCAAAACCTGCAGAGACTCCAAAACCAGCTGCAACACCAAAAACTAACGAAACAGCACCAGCTAAACCAAACACACCAGCTGATGCAGCACCCTCAAATGGTCCTTTAGAACTAGTAAATACAGGTACATCAGGATTCAGAAGTGTTATGTTAAATAATCCAAAAACAGAAACAAAAACTGAAGCAAAATCAGAAGTAAAAACTGAAGCAACTAAACAAACTACTCAAGCAGCAGCTACAACACCAGTTGCTGGAAGTAAAGAAGAACAAATTAAACAATCGTTTATTAGACAATTAAATCAATTACGTGCTAATAACAATAAAAAACCATTAGTAGAAAATGCAGCATTAAATACAGCAACGGCAAATAGAGCTGCATATGTAGCGAATAATGGTGGAGTGCATGCGGGAGTGCATGGAATAGCAACTAACCTAGAGCAAGAGGCTGCTAGAAATGCAGGTTTCCCAGGTGCGAATAATATCTTATATAATGTAGTTCAAGTAGGAGATGCTGGAACGGTAGATCAAATTGCTTATAATTTATTAAAAGAATTATTTAGTGAAGAACATAATGTTACACCAGCTCATCAATACGGACACAGAAATACACTTCTTTCAAACACTTCATCATTAGTAGGTGTAGGAGTTAAAATAGTTAATGGTCAAGTATTCTTAGTACAACACCAAGATAACACAGGAGGATATAACGGTTCAACTCCAACTCCTGGAAAATTCTTAGACGGTAATTCTTATATTAAATAATTAATTTGAATATTTATTAACAGCTAATTAAGTAATCTTAGTTAGCTGTTTTTTATATTAATTGAAATCAATATATTTTTGAGTGAAAATATATAGTTTCAAAATGCTGGATATTTAGATAGTAAAAATATTTTATAATGAGAGTATAACAAAAATCTAATCTAAATCGTGGTGGAGTAACTGCTAATAACTATGACCACGTACACGTGAGTTTTGTAAAATAAAATATGAAAATTATAGACAACTAACAGATGAAATTGATTCTAAGTTAGTTGTCTATTTTTACATTAAAAAACTAAATAATACTTTTAAAAAATCTTCTGAAGTAGTATAATTATAGGTAAGTAATAGTATAATTGGAGGTAAATATGTCAGAGAAGAAAATGAACATGATAGTTTGCGGAGGGTGAAACTCGAAAATAGGGCCGGGAGCCTTATCAGATATACTTCGAGACCTTCCAAAAAAAGAAGATAAAAATCTAATAGTAGGATACGAATCTTCGGATGACGCAGCAGTTTATAAAATATCCGAAGATAAGGCGATTATTCAAACTTTAGATTTCTTTACAACAATGATAAATGATCCATATTTATATGGGCAAATTGCAGCGACTAATGCGCTTAGTGATGTGTATGCAATGGGTGGAGAAGTTATTTCAGCATTAAATATCGTTGCCTTTCCAGAAAATATGGACTTAGAAATATTACATCAAATATTAAAAGGTGGAGCGGAGAAAGTTCACGAAGCAGGAGGAGTTCTAGCAGGAGGACACTCTATTCATGATGCTACGCCAAAATATGGTTTATCAGTAACAGGAGTTGTTCATCCTGATAAAATATTACAAAATAACAATTGTCAAGTAGGGGATTTACTAATAGTAACAAAACCTTTAGGAGTAAGTATTATTAATACAGCTCACATGGTTAAAGAGTGTTCTGAAGAAGCATTTGCTCAAAGTGTTAAACAAATGACAACACTTAATAAATACTCTGCTCAAATGATGAAAGATTTCAACGTAAATAGTTGTACAGATATTACAGGATTTGGGTTTCTAGGACATCTTGTAGAGATGCTTGATGGTAAATATTCTGCAGAAGTATATTCTAAAGATATCCCGTATATTGAAGAAGCATATAAATGCGCTAATGAATTTGTTATTACTGCAGGAGGACAATTAAACAGAACGTTTGTTGAACCAAATGTAGAATATCAAGTTAAAGACTTCGCATTAGAAGAAATTATGTATGATCCACAAACTTCAGGTGGGTTATTAATAAGCTTACCAGAGAGCGAAGCACACGAACTATTAGAAAAACTTAATACTCTTGAAATTAAGAGTGCTATCGTAGGAAAAGTTATAGAAAAACAAGAAAAAGCAGTTATCGTTAAATAGAACTGTGATAAAAGGAGAATATAAGTATGAAAAAAGAAATTCTAGACGCACAAGGTTTAGCATGTCCAATGCCAGTTATCCAAACAAAAAAATTATTAGTGGATAATGATGTAGTTGAAACTATTGTAGATAATGTGATTGCTACACAAAATTTAGAAAAAATGGCAACGCAATTAGGATATAACTTTGCGGTAAAAGCGGAAGCAAAAGATAAATATATCGTTACAATCTCTAAAGGAGAGGTTACTGAGGGTGTAGTTGTTGATACATTATGTGATACATGTGTTGTACCTGTAACTCAAGCTAAACGAGTATTAGAAGAAGAAACTAAAGTAACTTTACTAGTAAAAGCCGAAGATAGTGTAGAAAGTCTTAGAAAATTTGCTGAAAAAAATAATTTTGAATTCAATGTCTCTGATATTGAAGGTGGATTTAAAGTAGAAATTACTAGAGAAGAAGCACCGCAATTAGAAGCTGCCCCAGTTGTTAAGGATGATAGCTACATTGTTGTAATTAACAAAGATCAAATGGGACATGGTAGTGAAGAATTAGGAAAAAGATTAATTAAAGCATATCTTTATGCATTAGGAGAACAAGAAGTATTACCTAAAAAAATTATTTTCTATAATAATGGAGGAGTTTTAGTAGATAAAACTCGTAGTCACGTAATTGAAGAATTAAAAACACTAGAAGACGCTGGTGTAGAAATAGTTTGTTGTGGGGCATGCATTGACTATCATAAGATTGACTTGGCTGTTGGTAACCCGACAAATATGTACTTCATCGTAGAAGATATGAGAAAAGCGAACAAAGTAATTCAACCATAGGAGGAAATAGCGTGGAAGAAGGTTTAATTGTTTTTAATAGTACGCATGATTCAATAAAGGCTGATAACATTTGTTTAGAAAGAAAACTTGCAGCATCCTTAATCCCTACGCACCCATCAATAAGTGTAGGATGTGGTTTTATGCTAAAAACAGCATGGGATAATTTTGATAACATTGTAAGAATGTTACAAGAAGAAAATATTGAATATCGTGGACTATACTATTCTAAAAAAACTGGAATCAAGAGAGAAATAAAAGAATTAGAAGATTATAAAATTAAATAAAATTTTGAATAGAGATTAACATATAGAAAGTTTAAAATGTTTAATTTAATTTTCTTAAATAATCTCTATTCTTAATATAGTGTAAAGGTGAAATATATGAATAACAATGTAATTATTGGTACGGCGGGGCATATCGACCACGGGAAGACTACGTTGATTAAGGCTCTGAGCGGAATTGAGACAGATACTACTCAAGAAGAGAAAGACAGGGGGATGTCTATTAACCTTGGGTTCGCATATTTTGACTTGCCAAGTGGGAAAAGATGTGGAGTTGTCGATGTTCCTGGCCATGAGAGGTTTATTAAAAATATGCTTGCTGGAGTTAGTGGTATAAACTTAGTTTTACTATTAGTTGATTCTAGAGAAGGAATTATGCCACAAACAAAAGAACATATTGATATTTTAACGTTATTAGGGATAGAAAATTATATTATCGTAATGACGAAAATAGATTTAGTTGAAGAAGAATATAGAGAATTAGTAAAAGAAGATATCCAAGAATTTATCTCAGGAACAGTTCTAGAAAATTCTCCAATAATTGAAGTTGACTCAATTAGTAAAAAAGGACTTGATACATTATTAGCTACAATCGATAAGAAAACAGAAGATATCGCAGCTAAAAATGTTGAGAAAAATGCTAGAATTAACATCGACCGTTCTTTCCAAGTAAAAGGATTTGGAACAGTTGTAACAGGGACTCTTACAGAAGGTGTTATAAATGTAGGAGATGAATTAGTAATTTATCCAAAAGAAGTAAAAGCAAAAGTTAGAAATATTCAAGTTCACTCAAAAGATGTAGAAACTGCCTATGCAGGGCAAAGAACAGCTATAAATCTAGCGAATATTAAGTTTGATGATGTGAAACGTGGTGACACATTAGCCACTGCAGGTTCATTAACAAAAACGTACATGCTTGATACTGAAATCAAACTAATAAATGATGAGAGAGCAAATCTTGAATTATGGGATAGAGTACGTGTTTATATCGGTACTGAGGAAGTAATGGCACGTGTTGTACCACTTGGAACAGATTTATTAAAAGCTGGAGAAAGTAGCTTTGCGCAGCTTCGACTTGAAGAAGAAATTGCGGTTAAAAATTATGATAAATTTATTATACGTGCATACTCACCTATGATCACAATAGGTGGAGGGGTAATATTAGATGCTAATCCTAAAAAACATAGTAGATTTAACGAAGAAATCTTAGAAAAACTGAAAGTTCAGCTTGAAGGTAATACGACTGACTTAATTGCTAACTATTTATTATCTCATACTGATTACTTAAATTCTAAAGAGAATATTTTAAAAGAACTTCAACTTCCTAAAGAAGAGGTTGAGGAGTCGTTAACACAATTAGTAGAAAGCACTACAATCTATGAAACAAAATTAGGTTATATTCATAAGAAAAAATATGATGAAGTGTTAGAAAAACTGAAAAAACTATTAAGTGACTATCACAATAGATATAAATTAAAAGTAGGTATTCCTAAGATTGAAGTACTTTCAAAATTCAAAATTTCTCAAAAAGAAATGTTGGAGCTATTAGACTTATTCATACTAAATAACGAAATTCGCCTTGAAGGTAATTTAGTTGCGGAAAAAGATTTCGTAGTTAATTATGATAAGAAACAACTGGCAGAAAAAGAAAGAATAGAAAAAGCCTTATTAGATGGTGGATTCACACCTCCAAGCGTTAAGGAATTAACGAATGGGGAAAAACCAAAAGTCGAGTTGTTAGAATCTCTAATAGATAATACGATAGTTAGACTGGATGCTGATTTAGTTTTACATGAAAAAGTATTTAAAGATGCAGTTCAAAAAGTAGAAAATCATTTCAAAACTAATGATCAAATCGGACTAGCAGAATTTAGAGATATGACAGGTTCTAGTAGAAAGTACTCTATGGCTATTTTAGAATATATGGATAAAATAGGTATAACTAGACGTTTAGAAAATTATAGAGTTTTAGTTAAGAAATAAATATTGAAGGAAGCTAGGTTATTTATAACTTAGACAGGGTAAGTAATATGAGTTATTATTTTGATTATGGTGCGACATCACTAAAAAAACCAAAAGAAGTAGCTGATAAAGTCTATGAGGTATTATCATCGGCAAAGTATGCTAATGCTTCAAGAGGTAGTTATTATGAAGCGAATAATGCATTTCGTGAAGTTTTTGAAGCGAGAAGTGACGTTGCAAAATTTTTCGGTATGAAGGAAGAAGACAGGGTCGTCTTTACTAGTAATTCTACAGAAAGCTTAAATATTGCGATTTTAGGATTATTAGAAAAAGAAGATCACGTTATTACGACTTCTATGGAGCATAATTCGGTTTTAAGACCTATATATTTAGCACATGAAACAATAGGGTGTGAATATACTATTGTTAAAGCTGATAAAACAGGATTAATCGATTATGATGATCTAGAAAAAGCTATTAAACCTAATACTAAAATGATTGCTATTACGCATAGTTCTAACGTAACAGGAAGTATAGTTGATTTAGAAAAAGTTGTGGATATTTGTAAAAGACATAATATTATTTCAGTTGTAGATGCTTCACAAACAGCAGGAGTGGTGCCTATTAATATGGATGAATTGGGAATAGACGTATTATGTTTTACAGGTCACAAAAGTCTATACGGGCCACAAGGAATTGGGGGTCTGTGTGTTAGACTTAAAGAACCAGAAATTAAGAGATTTAAAGTCGGCGGAAGTGGTGTAAGAACATTCGATGAAAAACACCCTGGGGAATATCCACTACGTTTAGAAGCGGGTACTTTGAATACTTCTGGAATCTTAGGTTTACATGAGGGGATAAAATATATTAATAAGCATGGAATTGAAAATCTTTATAAAAAACAAATCGACTTTGCGAATAGATTCTACAATGAATTAAAAGACTTAGACTGTTTAGAGTTTTATGGAGATTTTACAAAAGATCGTACTGCGGTAGTAGCAATGAACTTCAAGGGAATATCAGCTTCAGATGTTGCAGATGTTCTTGCTGAGGAATACGATATTGCAGTTAGACCTGGAGCACATTGTGCGCCTTTAATGCATGAAGTATTGGGAACAAAAGAACAGGGGATAGTAAGGTTCTCGTTCTCTAGTATGAATACAGATGAGGAAGTAGACTACGCTATTAACGCTATAAAAACATTAGCAAAAGAAATTTAGGAGAAATATTATGTCAAAACAATTATTATCACAAATTCCTGCAATAAATAAGATTTTATTATTAGATGAAGTGAAATCATTAATTCAAGAGTATAGTGAAGTGGCTGTAAAATCAGCGATAAAAAACTATATTGATGAAATCAAACAAGAAATATTAAATGAAGAATTACATGAAGTTCCAAGTTTAGAGAAAATTGTAGAAGAAGTTACACAAATAGTAAAAAGTGAAGATAAGAACTCTTTACGACGAGTTATCAATGCGACTGGAACAATTTTACACACAAACTTAGGGCGTAGTTTACTAAGCCAGAAGATTAAAGAAAACATCGAAAGTGTAGCATTTAACTATTCTAATCTTGAGTTTGACATTGATAATAAAAAACGCGGTAGCCGTTATGTTCACCTTATTGATATTATCAAAAAATTAACAGGTGCAGAAGATGTACTTGTAGTTAACAACAATGCTGCGGCAGTATTATTAACATTAAACACGTTAGTTAAAGATAAAGAGATAGTAGTTTCTCGTGGAGAACTAGTAGAAATCGGTGGAGCATTTAGAATCCCTGAGATTATTAAATTAAGTGGTGGTACTCCTGTAGAAGTAGGTACTACTAATAAAACACACTTAAAAGATTATGAGAATGCGATTACTGACAATACAGGGGCGTTACTAAAAGTTCATACTAGTAACTATAAGATTGTAGGATTTACTAAAGAAGTATCTAATGAAGAAATTTCTTATCTTGCTCGTGAGAATGAACTAGTATCGATAAATGACTTAGGAAGCGGTCAGTTTGTAGATTTCTCTAGATTTGGCTTACCTTATGAACCAACTGTAAAAGAAGTGCTTGATAGTGGTATCGATATTGTAACATTTAGTGGTGATAAACTTCTTGGAGGACCACAGGCAGGTATTATCGTTGGTAAAAAAGAATATATCGAACAAATGAAGAAGAACCAACTTACTCGTGCATTACGTGTAGATAAGATGACTCTAGCTGCTCTAGAAGCTACATTGAAATTATATCTAGATGAAAAAGAAGCGTTGGAACACATTCCTACATTACACATGATTTCATTATCAAAAGAACGTTTATTTGCTAAAGCAGACGTATTTAAAACAAGACTTAGTGACATAGACTTCAAGATTACAGTAGCTGAAGACAAAGCAGAAGTAGGTGGAGGAAGCTATCCAGCAAGCTATCTAGATAGTGTTGTAGTTAAATTAGAGCACCCAAGGCTAAGTGCAACAGATATTGAACGTCGCTTATTAGAAGTAGAAATTCCAATCATTACACGTATCAAAGATAACGAGCTTATCTTTGACATGAGAACTCTTCGTACAAGAGAGTTCGACTTAGTTAAACAAGCATTAATAGAAGTTGCTAAGTAGATAATAGAATTTAAGTTGCAGTAAGTTGTACGTTAAATAATATTTGATAAAATCAGAAGGTGAGTATATGTTTAGAGAAATAAATATAGAAGATGCACAAGAAGTTGCAGAAATCTGTAAAGCAGCATTAGGTTACGATGTAGATGTTGAAAACGTGAAAAGACAAATAGAGAAACTAACTAATGCCAAGAAACAGCATATTATCATCGGTTATGAAGATGAAAATACAAAGAAGATTATAGGATTTGTTCATGCCCAAATATATGAAAGTTTTTATAGTGATCTAGGATTAAATATTTTAGGACTCGCTGTTAATCCTGATTTTCAAGGTAGGGGAATAGGTAGAAAACTTATGAATGAGTTAGAAAACTATGCCGTAGACAATAGTATTAGTTTTATTAGGTTAAATTCTGCCATGAAACGTGAAGATGCGCATAATTTCTATGAACATATCGGTTATACCTGTGATAAAGTTCAAAAAAGATTTATAAAGGTATTTGAGTAAGGATGTTGAAACAGAAGTTTTGATGTTTTAGCTCACTTTTAGAGAGTTTAAAAAAGATTTATATAATTAAAGGTAGTTATTATTTCCTAGGAAATCCTTGGAGATATTGATTAAGTTTGATTATATAGATCTTTCTTTTTGCTTAGTTTTCTTCAACTTGTTTGTACAAAAAAAGTATGATAATATAAAGTAGACTTATATAAAGAAGAGGTAGGAAGAATGGAGTTTAGTAAAGAATACAATGAAATCGATGGATTGTTAGTTTTGACAAGTCCACTTCACCACGATGATAGAGGATATTTTTTAGAAAATTGGAAGAAAAATGATTTAATAAAATTTGGAGTACCAGAAGAGTTCTTCAATAATGACCTGCAAAATAATGTTTCAGTATCGAATAAAGGAACTCTGAGAGGTATGCATTGTCAAGGATGGGCGAAACTAATGACAGTTGCGTGGGGAACTTTTAGAATGTGTTTTGTAGATTTACGCCGTGAATCGCCTACATATAAAAATGTAATGGCACTTGATGTAAAACCTGGTATGGCGGTATTTGTTCCTGAAGGTGTTGCGAACGGTGCGCAATCGTTAGTAGAGAATGGAATATTAAATTATATCGTAACTGGTTATTATAATCCAAATAAAAAATACTTAGGGATTACACCACTAGATTCAAAACTTAACTTACCTTGGGATATGACTACAACACCGATAATTTCAGAAAAAGATAAGGGTAGTCTATCTTATGATGAAGTAATATCGATTTTAGAAAGTGATGTGAAGTAATGAAAAGTATTGCTTTAATAGGATCAACAGGAGCAATAGGTCAGGAAATATTTGACAATATATCTAAAAAAAATAATGTGTATGTTGATACTTTTACTAGAAAAAATATCGAGGGTTTATTGAATAGTGAATATGATATTGTTATTTGCGCAGCACCCTCTTCTGGGAAGATAAAAACAAATTTAGGACTTGATAATAGAGAAAAAGACATAGAAAAACTATGTAAAGTTATTAAAGAAGTAAAAACAGAAAGATTTATACTTATTTCATCGCAAGCAGCTATTAATGAAGAAGATAAACCATATGGAAAAGTTCAGAAAAGGGTATTGGATAGTGTTCTTTCACATCATAAGGATCACATGGTTTATATGGTAGATACGCTATATGGACCTAGTTTGAACAAAGGTTTTATTAGTGATATTATTACTAAACGATGGAGTTTCTTGTCTGATGAACTTATTCAAAAGTTACCGGAATTAACGAATTATTATAGAAAGATAGAAAATACTAATCTTTGGGAAGGATACATTGATTTACCAAAGGATATATTAGAAAAATTACCAAATATAGTAGACATTTATCCAGATGATAAAATTTTTCAGACCACTCCGATTTCTACATTAGCTAGAACCGTTGTAGAAAATATGGAAGTATCACAAGGGTTAAAAACTAGTATATCTGAGACTGAAGTATTTACAGGAAAACAGATTAAAGATCTCTATGAAAATCCAAACGAGAATGCATTTTTGGGTAAATATTTCATGAAACAAAAAATATAGGAAAGGAAATTTAGAATGAAAGTTTATTATAACGATAGAGGATTCCAACTTGGTAATCTACTATTTCTATTAATGCAAGCACATAAAGATAGATTAGTTGGTATAGAAGAGAGCTATGTATTAAGAACAGGTTATTTTAAATTCGCACAAAGTTTCTTTCCAAAAACAGAACGACTATTTGGAAAAGCACAAGGTTGTGAACTTGAACCATTTGGCTATTACCAAATATCAGGACAAGACTATGATGCAGAGGTATTGGACTCATTCTGCAGAGAATATCTTTTAGAAAGAACAGAAGAACTATCTAGCCAGTTTAATAATAAAAATATAACAATAGCTATAAGAAGAACGGACTTTTTAGATGGAGATAGAGCAGAGAAATATGGCTATGACGCGGTTAAGTATGTGATTGACTGCTTAGAAATAATCAAAGAAAAAGAAGGCGATATTTCAGATTTAACAGTAAGAATAACTTCAGATGACACAACTTGGTGTAAAGAAGAATTAGCTCCGAAACTAAAAACATTATTTAATTTTACAAATGATATAGTAATCGAAGCGCAAGATATTCAAGATAATTTCTTACAATTATACGCAACAGATAAATATTTTATAACACCAAACTCAACTTATGGATACTGGGTAGGATATATTCTAAGAGTGAGCGCACGAAATGTTCAAACTTTCACACCTAACTTCAATACAATGCTAATCGAAGACGGTCGACAAATAGCAGATACAAGAGATTGGATATTGGTTGAAGTGGATAGAAGTATGTATGAGGGAAATAATTAATTACAAAATATTCACTCTTTTGTAATATTAGGTTATAATAGTAAAGTATTAGATTTATAAATAGATATTGATATAGGAGGAACCATGTCAGATTTAGAAAAATTATTTTTTAAGATAGATAAACAAGTAGAAGAGAATAAAGGTGAAGGGTTGTATTTTGACTCTTTAGTGAATTACTTAACTTTAGAGAATGATGAAGATTATTTTGATATTGTTGACAATTTCTCTAAAGAGGATATTAAAAAAGCTTATCAGTTTTTACTATTAAAAGCTCTTAAAGAGTTGAATAATCCTAGTTATGACATTACACCAGAAGTTATTACTATGTATGTATCTCATATTTTAGAGTGTTTATACAATAACGAGAAGATTTCTGTAGCTGATTTTGCTAGTGGAAGTGGAAACTTCTTAATTAATTTATCAGCTTTATCAAAAGGAGACTATGAGTTAACTTCTGTTGATGTTGATAATAACTACGCTAGATTACAACAAAATATTTTCAATTTATTAGAAACTAATGTTGAAATTATTAACCAAGATGCTCTTAAACCATTAAATATTAAGAAGCAAGACGTTATCATCAGTGATGTACCTTTTGGCTATTATGCAGATGAGGATAACAGCCTAAACTACAAACTTTGCAGTGCAGAAGGATACAGTTTAAATGCTTTACTATTTATTGAGCAAGCTGCTAATTACTTAAATGATAATGGTGTAGGGGTATTAGTAGTACCTAAGAAAGTTCTTGAGCTTGAAGATAATTTCAAGAAATTTTTAGAAGAAGATATTAATTTAAATGCGGTAATTACTTTACCTGATGAGATGTTCAAAAATGCTTCTCAACAAAAAGCTATTATTTTAATAACTAAAAAAGAACAAACTAAATTGCCAAATCAAGTATTCTTAGCACAAGTACCTAGCCACAAAAATAAAGAAGGTTATGCTAATTTTATTGAAGAATTTAAAAATTGGTTATCAGAAAAATAGTATCATTAATGTATAAATGAAAAGGTTATTTTCGTAGAAATATGTTAATAAATTGCTATTAAAGGTTGACAAGAACGTAAGAATATAATACAATATGTAAGTAGATTGCTTAAAAGCAGTCTTATTGATTGAATGTTTGTATTTATTTTATATCTTAAACATTTAATTAAGTATTAAATTAAGATTTTGTAGTATCGGAGGGAGGGAAATCCAATGTCAAAAACTGTAGTTCGTAAAAATGAATCACTAGAAGATGCACTACGTCGTTTCAAACGTGCTGTTTCTAAAAACGGAACTATCCAAGAAGTTCGTAAACGTGAGTTTTATGAAAAACCAAGCGTTCGTCGTAAGAAAAAATCTGAAGCGGCTAGAAAACGTAAATATTAATAATTGGTAATTAACACGCAATTTATTAATAAAATCTAAAAATTTTCCCTCTTTTAGATTTATTTAGAAATAATGACCTCATCGTAAGATGAGGTTTTTTTATATCTATTATTAATGAATAGAGCACCACTTGTTAAAAGAGAGGAATTGTGTTATTCTAATTTTAATTATAAACATTAGGAGAATGATATGTTTGCAATAATTTGTTTAAATGTTATGTTATTAATCTCATGTTGGTATTTAATTGCCGAAAATCAAAAGAATAAATCTAAAATTAATGGTTTAGAAGATGATTTAAATAAAGCAATTAAAAGATTAGCAGCATTAGAAGAAGCGGCTCAAAAGTAGTAGTGGCTAATCCAAAATCGCGATTTTTGAGGTTACTTCCAGTATAAATTAAAATAAGATTCCATCCAATAAGGACGGAATCTTCTTTTTAAAATTCTATTTTTCTTATTTTCTTATCTAATTCAGCTATATTTCTAGCATTCATAAGTATCATCAAGAACTTAACTTCTTTTTTCCATTTTTCAATTTCTTGAATTAAAGCATCTTTTCCTTCGCTTAAAAGAATTTCTAAAAATATTTTAGAAACACCAACCGCCTTAGCACCTAAAGCTAGACACTTAACAACATCAAGTGGATTTCGAATACCTCCACTTGCGATAATGTCAATTTTATCTTTATAAGAGTAGGCTATTTCTAGGCTTTCTGCTGTAGTATAACCAATTCCTTCTAGGTAAGTTGATTTATCATTTCTTCGTCCATTTTCGATTCTTGCAAAGTTTGTTCCACCCATTCCACTGATGTCTACAGCGGGGATATTTAAGTCGATTGCTAGTTTAATAGTAGCTTCATTCATACCAAAACCTGTTTCTTTTAAGATTACAGGAATAGGAGATTTAGAGCTGACTTCTTTTAGGTTAGCGTACCAACTTTCGAAATTATGATCTCCTTCTGGCATAACGATTTCTTGAAGAGGATTAGTATGAAGTTGAATATATTTTGCTTGTGATTTTTTAATTGCTTCTAAAACAAGTTTTGGATCTTTATCTAAGCCTAAGTTCACCGAATATCCTTTTGGATAAGCTTCTTCGTCCTCTTTACTCTTAAGAGCAGGAGAATATGATCCTGGGAAAAATTTAATTCCACATTTTTCACTAACTTCCATAAAGTCTTGATTAATCTTATTACAATCTTCCCCGCCAGCAGTAATGGCATTTATGAAGAATGGAAATTCCCAACGGTCACCACAAACTGATGTAGAAGTATCAACATCGTCTAATCCGAAAAGGGGGATACTGTTGTAATCAATTGCGTATGAGTCTAAGCTAGTTACTTTTGTTTTATCAGCAAGTGCTAGTCTAATATGATCTTTTTTTCTCATAATTAATCCTTTCTTAATATATTATAATTTTTCTAAGTTCAGTTGTAGCTGATACTTATTGTTATTTTTCTCGAATCCTAATACAATGTCACCACTACCTGAACCACTTTGCTTACCAGCCGAATGACTTTCAATATAGTTTTTCATTGCTTTTGTTTCCATAGGTATTTTTGAGAAACTTTCTAAATAAAGTAGATTTTCTCTAAGTTTTCGTATAGTACTTAAAGCAGATGTAGCATCTGTTTCTTCTAAATTCTCTTTTAAAGTTTTCACTAGTTTATTAGAAGTTTTAACAAAAACTCTAAATTCTTCTTTGTAGTTGTCTTTATGTTTTCTCCATAGTTTTACGTGTTCTTTTGTATCTACAGCTTCCCCCGTCCAACGTGCTAGTATGCTTAAATCAGCTTTTGGATGAACTTTTTCGATACGAAGACCATCCCAATCTGTGTTTATTATTTCTTTAACAGACTTTTCTTGACTTATCATATTATTAACGAATTCAGCATTGAATTTCTCATAATATGTAATACCGTCATTAATGCTTGCAGCAACGTCTCCCATAGATCCACTTAGATTGTGTTTGATATTGAATAGGGCAACTAGCTTGAAAATAGTTAAATCGTTGTAAGATACATTTTCAAATGATAATATAGCACGCGCTATAGCTACAAGTACGGCTCCAGAAGAACCTAAACCATATTTTTTATCGTCATTGTGAAGTTCATTGTAAATAGTAAGAGAAAATGTTTTATTACAATTTGTATATTCTGTTAAAAATAGAATAAATTGTTGAACAAGAGTGAAGTTACTATTCTCTTCATGAAGGCCAACAGAAGTTTTATTGATAGTATCGAAGATAGTAGTCTCATTACTGTTTTCTACAAATACTGTAATATTTTTAGGAACACTTGTTATTAGTGCAGAAGCGTAATCCTCTAAAATCGCATATTCTCCAGCGAGATAGAGTTTACCATAGGCTACTCCATGCACAAAATGATTTTTTTCTTCCATAATTTTGAAATTTCCTCATATAATTTGTCTTGGTCTTCCCTTAAGTAAAGTACTTTCACGTTTGGACCAGCATCCATTGTGAAGTAACATTTATAACCTTTAGAACGTAGTTCTTTTACAATATCCATCGCCATGTGACTCTCTTCTGTTAAGAATGAGAAGCTAGGAGTAGATGTAGAAGTAGTACCATGCATAGCTAAAGCATTACTTTCTGTAATTTCTCCAATTTTTTCGAAATCAGCATCTTTTAAAGCTTCTTTCATTAATACGAAATCACCTTTAGCTTTTTCAACCCAAGCATCAAAAGTTGTTGATGTTTGAAGGCAACGTTCCATAGCGACACGACTAGAAATTTTCTTTCTATCCTCGTTAACTACAAGAACCATCATTCCAAAATCTAAAGAACATTGTAATTCTTCAACACTTCCATCTTCAAGCCATGCAGCAAGTTTATAGAAACTTCGACACGAAGAACCAGATCCTTCTTTAGCTATTTCAACTAATTCTTTAGTAGTTTTGTTTAATTTAAAATATTCATTACAAGCAAGAACTAAAGCCATAGTACCACTAGAACTTGAAGAAAGCCCTGCGGCAGTAGGTACAGTATTATAACTTCTAATAGTTATGGCTTCACGATTAGTTGGTGCGAATTTTGAGATGAATTTAATCATTTTATCTACTTCTTCTTGACTTTGTTTTTCGTCATTGATATAAAATTCATCAATATTATTATCATTTTTCTCGATTTTTGTTTTTGATAAAAGATTGTCTAATCTTAAAGAAATATTAGGATTATAAGGTAAGACAGGATCTTTAGATTTTTTTCCCCAGTACTTTACTAGGGCAATATTAGCATAACCTAAACTGTAACTATCCATGATGAATATCCTTTCTCTTTTAATGCATTTTGAATTTCTAATGCATTTTCTTTTGTTTTGCTAAGACTAATGCAACATCCACCAGCGCCACCACCAGTTAGTTTAGCACCGACTGCATTATTATTTTTACAAATTTCCACAACCTCATCGTTACTAGCGTGACTTACCCCAAGCTTTTGTAATAAGTCGTGGGCTTTGTACATGTATTGTCCGACAAGATCGATGTCTTTATTTTTTAATGGTTCGATTACTAAATCAGTGATTTCTCCTAATTCAGCAATATGTTTTTCATATTTATTATAATTATCAGCTATATGTTTTAGAGTTTCTTTAGTAATTCCAACAACTCCTGTATCGATAATTAGTAAATAACTATTCAAGTCAAAATCTAATTCACTAGCTCCTTCTTTTTTAGAAAATAAAAGGGGAGTATCACTAAGTACTTGATTAACATCTATACCACTTGGATTGCCGTGAATAAATTTTTCGCATTTATTTGCAATTTCTCGTACATTTGGGAGTTTTTTGGCACGTGCAATAGCGATACTTAGCGCAGCAGAAGACCCTAGCCCACGTCCTACAGGAATAGTGCTAGTTATATTAATTTTTGTTTTTTTATCAATTCCACAGGTATCAGCGATAAAACTTAAAATTTCATCACGTTGTTGAATTGTCTCTGTGTCTTCTAATGTAACTTCGACGTTCATCTGCGGAAGGGGAATAGTTATTCCTTTATATCCGTAAACGACGGCATGTTCACCGAAGAATATTGCTTTTGCGTGTGTCATAAATTAAAAACTCCAATTTTTATTTAAGTATTATTTTAAGCTATTTAATTAAAAAACAACTAAGACTAAAAATACTTTTATATGTACAATAATTATACTTTTAGTATTAGTTTTTGTCAAACGTACGAACAATAAAAAAGATGAAATTATACTTGAAATAACAGGTGTTATAGTGAGTATAATTTCATCAAAATTAATTTAATATGTATGACATGGAATACCATGTGGTTCTAAGTGCACTAAAGTTTCACAATAATAAAATTCTTTAGAGAGTGCTTTTTCAATATTAACAGTAATATCGTGACTTTGTTTAACATTTAAAGAAGGCTCAACGGTAACCGTAATATCGATAAAGTATAATAAGCCATGAGTTCTACCCTTCGTATCGACTATTGAAGTTACACCGTTGATGTCATTTACAATATCATTAACCTTGTCTATCACTTCAGTATCTACACCATCGGTAAGAACATGTGTAGATTCTTTGAAGATGTTAACTGATGTGTAAATAATAAGTAATCCAACTATAATTGCGACTGCTGAATCAGCTATTGGAATACCTATATATGTAGCAATAATTCCTATTAATGTTCCTATAGAAACAAGTGCATCACTGAGATTATCAAGGGCGGCAGCTTTAAGTGACTTACTACCAATTTTTTTAGCAAGGCGAATATTATAGAAATATACACCAAGCATAATTATACTAGCTATAAATGCTACAACTGCTGATAGTATGCTAGGTTGTTCAATCGTTCCTGAGATAATTTTTTTTACTGCGTACATTACTACTTCAATTCCAGCGTATAGCATAATAAATGAGGCTATTAATGTTGAAATTAATTCAGCTCTGAAGTGACCGTATAGATGATCTTCATCAGCTGGTTTTCTAGAAATTTTCAAACCGATAAGTACGCATACTGATGAAATTACATCGGTAGCATTGTTAATACCATCGGCAACTAAGGCTGAAGATTTAAAAAATAGACCAGCGCAAAGTTTTAAAATGGTCAGTAATAAATATGACAGAATACTAAGTTTGGCACCTTGTTCAGCACGTTTTAATTTATCGAAAATCGAATTATTCATGGCTTCCTCCTAAAATAATGTTTTACCATTATAACAGGTTTAAAAAAATTATTCAACAGAAAAAATGTTATTTTTAAATTAAAATTATTTCTCTAAGGTGAACTTTTTCGTTAGAAGAAGTAACGGGATAAGTATCAGGCTTAATATTGACTAACAAAATAGGTAAGTATATAATAAAAATATGAAACAATCTCAAAGTGAAAGAGCCTATGAAATAGCTAAAAAAGCCCACTTAGGACAAGTCGATAAAGCTGGAGAAGATTATATAAAACATCCTGAAAAGGTGGCTAGTTTTGTAAAAACAGATGAAGAAAAAGCAGTAGCATATCTTCATGATGTTATTGAAGATACAGAACTAACATTAGAAGATTTGGGTGAGTATGGCTTTTCTAAAGAAGTTATAGAAGCAGTTGATATTATAACTAAAAAGAGGGGAGAAGACTATCAAAGTTATTTAAATTCAGTAAAGAAAAATAAACTTGCTAGAGCAGTGAAATTAGCAGACTTACGTCATAATTCAGACTTAACAAGATTAGCGAAAGTTACTGAAAAAGATATAAAGAGAAAAGAAAAATATCAAAAAGCTATTGATTTTTTAAATTCTTAGAGGGTGGTAGTTATTAATAATTAGGTATTTATATATAAAAAAGACAAGGCTTAAAAACCTTGTCTTAATCATTATACCAGCAGCCGGGGTCGAACCGGCACGATGTTGCCATCGCTGGATTTTGAGTCTAATATTATTAGTTTTAAATCTCAGAAATATTGATTTTATAAGCTTTTTTTCCATAATATTTTTTAAAACTTAGTATCACTTCCAAAGTTTAGATACTTTTTAGTAACTATAAAATGCTAGAAAGTATACTCCTTATTAAAAAGAGTTTTGGACTAGTTTTGTGCAATTTTATTACCCATATCCGTAATAAGAGAGGCTAAATTAATTGCCTTTAATGATTGTAGAAATTGGTTGTGAATATCATTAGACACATAACCAGCTAGCAAAATATGCTCAGCCATGTCATATTGCTTAATCAAGAGAATCTTATCATGTTTTTCATTAAATAAAATCGCACTAATTGCTGTATTAAAGACTGGAAAACGAAAACTCGCACATTGTGAACAATAAGGAATATCTCCCTCATCTTTTAAAAATTTTTTCTCCAAAGGATGCCCACATTCGGGACAACAAGTCATTGTTTTGTCAAATATAGAAACCTCTTTTTTAAAGTTCTTAAAAGTAATTTTACCAGTAAAATCGAGACCACGCAAGACATTGAAATAAATCAAGACTTTTTTTAAAATTTATTTTATGATATACTAAACTTATCAGCTATTGGTTCTGAAAAAGTGTCTGCCACAGTTTTACTACAAATTCTCATGACTTGTGCCAAGATTTATAAAAAACGGATAGCTATAATAGCTCTTAGAGCAAAAACATGACATATAGGAGGTTAAAGACATGTCATACTTTTATCTTTTTATCGCCATTGTAGGAGAGATATTGGGAACTAACCTTTTGAAATTATCAGACGGTTTTACAAAGCCTATTCCAACCGTTTCTGCCCTACTTAGCTATGGCGTTTGTTTCTATTTCTTATCACTAGCAATGCAAAAAATTCCTGTAGGAATAGCTTATGCAACATGGTCAGCTGTCGGTTTAGTTTTGATAGCCTCTATCGCAGTAATGATTTTCAAAGAAACACTAAATGTTTATAGCATTATCGGTTTAATTTTGATTATCATTGGTGTTGTCATGGTTAACTTATTAGGAAATGCAGGACATTAATAAAACCGGCTCTATACTATTTGTAGTGGGTAAATCCCCTATGGATATTATGGAGCCTATTTTGTTGTAGAAAAAAAGTTCCATAAGAACTATAATGAAAAGCTAGAATTCTGTCAATATTTTGGACACATTTTGGGAGGGAATTTTGAAGACTAGCGTCCTCCTAATTTTCCCAATAAGTTTTAACTTCTTCAAAAATCTTATTCAAAAGTTCTGCATCTTTTTCTGACAACTGATTTTTTTCTATAACTCTATCTTTTAGTTCTGTTGCCTTTATTTTATTTCTTGCCACCGAAACTGCTATTGAATGTTTCAAAATATCAAACTCATCCTTTGAAAAGTTTGCAATATTGGTAAGATCTAATTGTTCTAGAGGTAAACTACTGATAATTGAATAAGGTTTTTGTCCCAGCAAATAATCTGTAGTAGTCCCAAAGATATTTGCCAATTTCACAACGAATTCTAATCCTGGTTCTAACGTTCCATTCTCCCACCGAGAATATGTCCCTTGTTGAACTCCAATTAATTCCGATATTTGTACTTGAGTTAACTTTTTTGATTTTCTGAGAGTTTTTAACCTCTCTGAAAATCAAAAAAGTTTCAACTCAAAAATATCAATTGATATCCTTTATGATCTCTTAAAAGAAGAGGATAAAATAAACAACAGAAAACAAAGCTATATAGATACACAAGAAAACAACTATAACAGGCATATAAAAAACTATTTTGAAAAAGTTGATGATGTAGCTAAATTAACTTATGAAGATATCTATCAATTCAGAGAACATCTAAGAGATAAAAATGCTCAAAACTCAGAAAAGAAGCTAAGTCCAAATACTATTAATAAAATTATAATTTTACTAAAGAAAATTATGGATGTTGGATTAAGAAAGGGATTTTACAAGGAACATCCCGTAGGATTACTGAAAAAATTACCAATAGAAAAAGCAAAATTAAATTTCTGGACAGTAAAAGAATTTAAGCACTTCTTAACACTATTTAGCAACGAAGAATACAATATAAAATTACTATTCACAGTTCTATTTTTTACTGGTCTAAGACTGGGAGAAGCTCTTGCTCTAACGTGGAAGGACATAGAGTTTTCAACAAATACAATCCATGTAAGTAAATCAGTATACGTCAAAAAAGGTGAAGAACACATTAGTAGCACAAAGACAAAGGCTGGAACTCGAAGAATCATCATGAATACCAAACTAGTAGAGACACTAGAAGAGTGGAAACAAATACAGCATGAAAGATTGAAAGAATTTACAACCAACCTAGATGATCTACAGATATTTCAAAATAGCCCGATTACAATAACTAAAGATTCAATCGAAAAACAATATAAAAAAATATTGCAAAGAGATGGTTCTTTAAAAAAGATAAGAATTCATGACTTCAGGCATTCACATGCTTCCCTACTAATAAATCAAGGAGAAGATTATCTTGTCGTAAAAGAAAGATTAGGCCATGCATCTATAACTACAACAATAGATACTTACTCACATTTGTATCCAAGCAAGCAACAAAAATTAGCGGATAAATTAGATGATCTGTTATAAAATTAGTAATTTTAAGTAACTCAGCGTTACAAATTCAACAATCAAATAAAAAAAGACAAGGTCCGAAAACCTTGTCTTTCAATCTATACCAGCAGCCGGGGTCGAACCGGCACGTCCTTGCGGACACTGGATTTTGAGTCCAGTGCGTCTGCCAATTCCGCCATGCTGGCATATGTATATGATATCATACATAAAAGTCATTGTCAATTTAGCTATGTTTATAAAAACTTGAGAAATTATCGATAATATTTAATTTAAATTTTAATTACAAAGTTTATAATAAGATAGTAAGACTATGTAAAGTAGTATTGGAGTGTATTATTATATAATTTATTTTAACTAATCAAATATAAAAATGTAAGGGTTACACATTAACGTTGTGTCTACAAGGATAGTCGAACGTAAAACAATGTAAAACAAGTGTTTTTAGTTGACAAATTAAAATATTTTTTCAATAGTATATTGTAAAAATATAATATATGTAGTATAATTATAGGAGTATATAGAATTATAAAAATATTAATGTTATTTTTATAAAGGAGTGTGAGTGCTGGTGGTAGTTACGTTGTTTACATCGCCAAGTTGTACTTCTTGTAGAAAAGCGAAAGCTTGGCTTATTGAAAATGGAATAGACTTTGTGGAAAGAAATATTTTTTCAGAAGCTCTGACAACAAATGAGATTAAAGACATTTTGTCTATCACGGAGCACGGAACAGAAGATATAATCTCATTCAGATCAAAAACTTTCCAAAAATTGAATTTGGATATTGAAAGTATGTCAATTCAAGAATTATATAAAGTTATTCAAGATAATCCAGGAATGCTTAGAAGACCTATCATTGTCGATGATAAGAGATTACAAGTTGGGTATAATGAAGATGAAATAAGAAGATTCCTTCCAAAGGAAATAAGAGTAAATCAATTAAAACAAATAAAAAATATGGTTAAGTAAGTACGCCCTGATACTACTTTTTCCGATTAATTTAAAGGTTGATATTAGGTATCAACCTTTTTTTATGGGATGAAATTTAGTGATAATTCTGTAAAAAGTTATACAATAAATAAAAGAAAGAGGTACTTGATGGAAAGAGAAGATATAAAATTTATTACTGGAGAAATCCATTTTTTAGAGTTAGTAGAAAAGAAAAGTTCATCATTAGTTTTTAAAGGACCGAATGAAGAAGAAATTAGCTGTAACGAATCTGACGTAGAAAGTTTAGATGATTACGAAATTGGAGAAGAGTATTCAATGTTCGTATACCCTTCACGTAGTGGGAAATTATTCGCAACACCGAATATTCCAGAAGTTACGGTTGGAGATTACTCGTTTAGTAAAGTAGTAAAAGTTGAAGAAGATAGAGTAGGTCTTGATATTGGATTTTCTCGTGAAATTCCACTTTTAGGTGAAGATTTACCGAAATTACGAAGCGTTTGGCCTAAAGAAGGTGACGAACTATTTATTACATTACGTCGTGATTTTAGTGGACAATTATTTGCGCGTTTAGCGACAGAGACTATCGTAGCATCACTTTATTCAAAAGCAACTAGAAATATGAAAAATAAAGATATTGAAGCTTATCCATACCGTTTAATGCGCGTTGGGACATTTCTATTAACAAAAGATGGTTACAAAGTTTTTGTTCATGAAAGTGAACGTGAAAAAGAACCACGTTTAGGAGAAAAAGTTACTCTGCGTGTTATTGGTGTCAAAGATAACGGAGAAATTAATGGTTCATTCTTACCTCGAGCTCACGAAAGAATGGATGCTGATGGTCAAGCTATCATGGATTACATTGAAAACAACGGATATTGTGAGTTTACAGATAAATCAGATCCAGAAGAAATTAAAGCAGTGTTTGGAATGAGTAAGGGAAGTTTCAAACGTGCCGTAGGAAGATTGTTCAAGAATAAATTAATTATGATTGAAGAAGACGGGCTATATAAACGTAAAGGAAGATAAGATTATGAAAAAAGTAAAATTAGATAAAAATGCACTATTAGGTGGTATTGTATTAGAAAATGATAAATATCAAGTGGTACATATGAATCTAAAAGTAGGGAATCAAACAGACTCATATAGCAATGATAAAAATATTTTATTATTAAATATTAGCGGAAAGATTACAGTTTCTTTTGAAGAAGAGGTTGAGACTGTAAATGAATTTGAACTATTAGAAATTCCAGCAGGGGTAGAGCATGTAATAACTTGCTTACAAGATGCGCAGGTTTTTGTAGTAAAACTATAACTTACATAAGGTGGCTTAAATGGAATATCTTTTTAGGCCACCATTATTAATTTTAAAGTAGAGGAATACGATGGAAGTACAATTTTTAGGAACAGGAGCTGGGCTTCCAGCAAAATTTAGAAATACACAGAGTTTTGTATTTAACTTTATGCAAGAACTAAAAGAGTGTTGGATGTTTGATTGTGGAGAGGCGACTCAACATCAGATTTTGAAAACAAATATTAAGCCAACCAAAATAACTAAAATTTTTATTAGCCATCTTCATGCTGATCATGTATTAGGGTTAATTGGTTTTTTATCTTCTAGAAGTTTTCTTTTAGATACGAATGCTTCAAAGGTTACAATTTATGGTCCAGTAGGGATTAAAGATTTTATCGAAAAGAACATGATGTTCACACATTGTTCACTTTCTTATAGCGTGGAATATATTGAAATTTCTAGTGAACAGTGTATAATAGATAATAAAACTGTTACTGTTTTTAGCTATCCATTAGCTCATAATGTTGAATGTTTTGGATATAAAATTATATTTAAAAAACAAAAAGGGAGCTTAGATGTAGATAAGTTAAGAGAGTTAGGAATTATGCCAGGGCCGTTTTATAGAGAAATAAAGGAATCAGATACTTTCGAATATAATGGAAAGGTCTATAATTCGAGTGAATTTTTATCTGAAGATAAACCTGGAAAAGAAATCTCAATTATACCAGATACAAGATACTTTGAAGGATTGGATGAATTTGTTAAAAATAGTAATATCATTATTACAGAGTGCACCTACTTATTAAAAGAAGATGCGCACCATGCGAGAAAAAATTATCATTTGAGTATTTTAGATGTTGAGAAGATGATAGAAAATAGTAAGGTTGAAAATTTATTTTTAACACATATTAGTGCAAGATATGATAGAAATATTGAAAAAGATGTTGTAGAGTCATTATGCGATAAATGTAGTGTGAAGATTGCACATGATCTAGAAGAATATACTTTGTAAAGAGATGGAGGAAATTATGAAAATAGATTTAGAAGAAAAAACTATTGAAGTAGAGAAAATATTTGAAGGTAAAGTTCTTGATGTAGAAGTACATACAGTAACTTTACCAAACGGAGAAACTTCAACACGTGAACTGATAAATCATAGAGGAGCAGTGGCGATATTAGCACTTACCAAAGAGGATGAGGTAATTCTTGTTGAGCAATATAGAAAAGCTATCGAAGCTGTAACTTTAGAAATTCCTGCAGGTAAATTAGAGCCTGGAGAAGATAATAAGAAATTAGCCGCTATTCGTGAACTACAAGAAGAAACAGGATATGTGGTTGAAGAAGAGAAACTAGAAATGCTATGTGATGTGCATGTAGCTCTTGGTTATAGTTCAGAATTGATTACTATATATTATGTTGATAATTTAGAATATGCTGGAGAACAGAATCCAGATGATGATGAATTCATTAATTTACGAAAATATAAAATTGAAGAAGCATTCAAACTTTTAGATGATAATGTTATAACTGATAGTAAGACTATGCTTGCATTATCTTACTTAAAAAATAGGAAAGGCGCAAAATAATATATGACTATTTATGATGAGATAATTAAAATAATTCAACAATCACCATATAAACTAACACCTCAAAGGGAAAAAATTGTTGAGATTTTAGTAGAAAATGATGAACAGCACCTTAGTGCTGAAGAATTATACTTTATTTTAAAAGAGAAAACACCAGATATCGGTATTGCTACAGTTTATAGAACTTTAGATATTTTCTATGAATTAAAAATCTTAGAAAAAATATCTTTCAGCAATGGTGTTTCTAAATATCATTTAAGACAATCTGTTGATGATGAACTACACCATCATTTAATTTGTACTAACTGTAATAATATAGAGAAAGTATCAAATCCTATATTTAACAAACTTATTGAATATATGAGAAAAGAATACTCATTTGAAGTTCAGGACAACTCTCTATCATTTTATGGTACTTGCGCTAAGTGTAAGGATAAAGGTGAAAATTAATGCATTTTGACAAATTAGAGAAAATATTATTACTTATCTCTAGTGTAGTTTATGTAGTATACATCGGGTTTGTTGGAAGTATGATCAATCTGTTTCGAGAGTATGTAGGAAATGAGTATTTAAGAACTAAAATTGTTGATCAGATTCGTGAACAGACGCGCCTTACTCAAGATAGTGCTAATGTCTCTACAAAAGATATGCATTTTATCTTTCAAATTATGGGACAACTTGCATGGTTATACTTTGCACTTTTAGTAGTGTTATTTTTACTAATGCTTTTTGTGATTTTAAAAAAGGGAATAAATCACAATATAGTGGCATTTCTTTTTCTAGTGTACAGTATATTACTATTAATCTTTAGTTTAGGTATATTATTTATTAGTTGTTTAATATACTTTTTCTTAGGAATAAGAATAATATTAATAAGAAATTCAGAAAAATATAAGCGTGAAGCATAATTTCCGAGGAATTCAGTTTCTTCGGAAATTTTTTTTGTGAAATTTTTATAAAAATATAAGTATGTTGAAGTAAGATGATAATAAAATATTAAGAGATATCAAGAAATCTGAGAAGGTAAGTCATTATTAGGAGAATAGTAAAGTAAAATATATTTAATCTATACTGTTAGTATTCTTTAGAGATAGACAGTATCTATCAAATAATAAATATTAAATAAAAGTGAAAAAAATACTATGCTTATTTAGAGTTTTTTTAGGAAATATTAGTTTGCAAAAAATGGATAAAACTAATATAATTCTTAGTATAATTTATTTTTTAGGAGGACTTATGAAAAATAAAGTTATTAAGATTTTAAAAGGATTAGCAATAGTGTTAGTAACCTTGCTATTGTTGGTAGGAGGTTATGGATATTATTTTGTTCATAAATCTTTACCAACAGTAGAAGGGAAGACAGAATTAAAGATTTTAGACAATAGCGTAAAAATATCGCGAGATAAAAATGGAATTCCAACGATTGAAGCCGAAAATGATAGTGATTTATATAAAGCTCAGGGTTATATTCATGCTCAAGATAGATTATTTCAGATGGATTTAGCGAGAAGACAAGCGAGTGGTAGACTTTCTGAAGTAGTTGGTGAAGCAGCGTTAGAAAATGATAAGAAATTTCTAGTTTTTTCTTTAAGGAAAGCAGCAGAAGAATCTTACAAGGATTATTCAGAAGAAGCTAAAAAAATATTGGAAAATTATGCTCAAGGAGTAAATTCATTTATTGAAGAAGCAAAAAGAGATAATAAATTACCTTATGAGTTTTCTTTATTAGGATATTCTCCTGAAAATTGGACTCCTATTGATTCTTTAACAGTCGGAAAATACATGGCTTATGATTTAGGTGGGCACTGGGATCACTTAGGATTTAATAATTGGATTTTAAATAATTTAGGTGAAGAAAATCTAAAACAGTTACTTCCTGATAGTTTTTCAAAAAATAAAGATAATGAAGAAATTATAAAAGCGAATCAAGGTATAGATGTTAGTATAGATAAGAATACAGCTAAGACTGAGCGACCACCGATGGAAAATGGTAGCAATAACTGGGTTGTTTCTGGTAAGAAGACTAAATCTGGTAAGCCGTTATTGGCAGACGATCCTCATTTAGGGCTAGGTACTCCATCAGTTTGGTATCAGATGTCACTTTCAACACCAAATAATAAAGTTTCAGGTGTCATTTTTCCAGGAGTACCTGGTATAATTCTTGGTCATAATGAACACATAGCATGGGGAGTTACGAATTTTGGACCAGATGTTCAAGACCTTTATATTGAAAAACGACAAGAGAATAATCCATATAAATTTAAATATGATAATGAATATTATGATGCTAAAGTTGATAGGTATTCAATAAAAGTAAAAGGAAAAGATGCTGTCGATTTTGAGGTTGTTAATACGAAGCATGGACCAATAATTGATCAACTACTGAAACCATTAGGAAATAAAGATACGAGTTTTTCAATGCAGTGGACAGCGCTTGAATCGACGCAAGAACTGGAAGCTATTTTAAATATAGATAAAGCGAAAAATTGGCAAGAATTTGAAAAATCATTGGAAAAATTCAAAGCACCAGCTCAAAACTTTGTTTTTGCCGATAATGAAGGAAATATAGCTTATAAATCAAATGGTAATGTACCTATTAGGAAAAAGGGAGATGGTAATCTTCCTGTACCCGGTTATAGTAGTGATTATGGATGGAGTGGTTATGTTTCATATGATAAATTACCGAAACTTGTTAATCCAGAAGAAGGTTTTATTGCGACAGCGAATACTGAAACTGTGAAAACTGATTATCACACATCAAACGTTTGGGCACAGCCATATAGAAAAGCTCGTATAGATGAAGTATTATCAAAGAAAAATAATTTAACAGTTGATGATATGAAGAAACTTCAAATGGATACAAAAAATCTATATGCACAAGAATTTTTACCAAACTTCTTAAAAAATATAAATGTTGATAAAATTTCTAAAAAAGAAGTAGTTGATAAACTAAAATCATGGAATAATGTAGACGAGAAAGATGAGGCAGCTCCTTTAATTTTTGATCTGTGGATGAAAAAAATCCAATCTTATATACTAAAAGACAAGATGGATGCAGATGTTTACAAATTTATGCCTCATAAAGAGAGTTATGTAGATAAGGTACTTAGAGATAGTTTAAACGGTAAAAAAGTAAATCTTAGAGATAGTTTAAACGGTAAAAAAGTAAATCTTATTGAGGAGAAAAATGGACTACAAGAAGTATTAACAAACAGTTTAAATGAAACTATAACTGAATTAGAAGGTAAATATGGGAATGACGTATCTAAATGGAAGTGGGGCATAGCTCATACATTAGGATTCAGACATCCATTATCTAAATCATCTGCATTGTTAGCATATTTCTTAAATCCGAAAGAATATCCTATTTCAGGTTCTAAAGTTACAGTTCAAGCAGCTAGACAAAACGATGAGGGATTAGTTAACCATGGTGCATCATGGAGATTTGTTTATGACTTTGAGACTAAAACAGGACATCATATTGTTGGACCTGGACAAAGTGGACACTTCTTAAGTGATAATTATGATGATCAAATTGAAAAATGGATAAAAGGAGAATATACGAGTGAATCTATAGGAAATATTCCTAAGGATAAAGTATTGGAACTAGTACCTGGAAAATAATAAAAAATAATGGAAAGTAATAAAGTTTTCTTGTTACTTTCCATATTTTAATAGAAAAAATATAGAATGCTATAAAAATAATTTAAAAAAAGAAAAAAATTTGATATAATGAGAGTAACAAGTAGGGCAGTGGTTTGAAGAAGGAATACGCTCTGAAAAGAGAAATGGCGGTGCGAATCCGTCCGACTACTTGTTATGACATCTATTTTTATAGGTGTCTTTTTTTTTATTTAATTAATAACAAAATAATAAGCATCATGTTATAATAAAATTAGAAAGATTTTAAAGAAAATAAGTAGGAGAGAAAATGAACGTTAGAGAGAATTTTGAAACAATAACAAGAGAAATAGTGGAAACTTGTAAACAAGTAGGAAGAAATGCTGATGAAGTGAAGTTAATAGCGGTAACTAAATATGTTACTGATACTAGAGTTGAAGAGGCGATAGAAGCTGGAATTGCAGATTTTGCTGAGAATCGTCCACAAAACTATGTTGAAAGAAAGAGTAAATATTCTGATAAGACTTGGCATTTAATCGGAAGTTTACAAACACGAAAAGTACGTGATGTAATTAATGAGGTTGATTATTTCCACGCATTGGATAGAGATAGTTTAGCTAAAGAAATCGAAAAACGTGCAGAAAAAGAAATTAAATGTTTTGTACAGGTGAATGTTTCTGGAGAGGAGAGTAAACATGGTTTAACTTCAGAAGAAGCCATTTACTTTATTAAATCATTGGAACAATATTCAAAAATTAAAGTTGTTGGACTTATGACTATGGCACCTTTTGTTGAAGATGAAGAAATACTACGTAATTGCTTTAGAAAATTAAGACAGTTACGTGATGAAGTAAAAGGATTGAATTTAGCATATGCACCATGTGAATTCTTATCGATGGGAATGAGTAACGACTATAAAATTGCAATTGAAGAAGGAGCAACTCATATAAGAGTTGGTACTGCATTAGTAGGTAGTGAGTTGAAATAATAAAATATAGAGGAGGGGTAGTATGCAAAAAGTAATAACTGTAGGTGATTTAATCGTCACTATTAAATACAGAAGAAAAATGAAAAACATCTATTTAAAAGTTGAAAAAAATGCTGATGTAGTAGTGAGTGCCCCTCCAAGAACACCTAACTATATCATAAAAAAACTTGTTCAAGAAAATATAGATGAGATAAAACTTAGAAGAACTAATATCTTGAAGAATGGTCATACTGTTAAAAACTATGCAACAGGTGAAAAACATTATGTTTTCGGGAAAGAATTAACTTTAGAAGTTAGACTGGGAGACAAAAATAAGGTAACTCTTTCTAATGATAAGTTATATCTAAGTGTTAAAGATAAACATCAAGATAGAGAACAAATGGTAACTAGGGAACTTAGAAAGGTTGTTTATAATAAATGCTTGGAGTTTCTTAGTAAGTATGAAAAGCTTATGAATGTTCATGCTGAACAGCTTAGAATTAAAAAGATGAAAACACGTTGGGGAACATGTAATATCGAAGCGAAAAGAATCTGGATAAACTACGAACTTGTAAAATATCCAGTTGAGTGTTTGGAACATACTATTGTTCACGAACTTACTCACTTGTTAGAAACAAATCACACACCGAGATTTTATACATTGTTAGGGAAATACTATCCTAATTACAGAGAAAATGATAAATTAATAAAAGAATTTAGTAAACAACTAATCGGTAGATAAAAAGTATAGAAGTATTACAATTTTTTTGAAATTTATTATTAAATGAGAGTGGGTTAAATAATTTTTTGAAACTATTTAACTTACTCTTAAAAACAATAATTTGAGTATGTAACGATTGACTTTTTACGCTATTTACTATATAATTAATCAAGAGTTTTTAGTATTTTTATACTAACATTTTTGATGATACTTAAAAGTATTTTTGGAGGAAAAATAAATGTCACAAATTTTAAATAAAGAAGATGGAAAAGTAGTTATCGCTTTTTCAGCAACAAAAGAAGAATTTGCGAAAGGATTAGATCAAGCATTCAAACGTGCAGTTAAACGTGTTAACGCACCTGGATTCAGAAAAGGTAAATTACCAAGAGCCGTATTCAACAAAATGTACGGTGAAGAAGCATTATTCCAAGATGCAGTAGATTTCGTATTACCAGCAGCTTATACAAAAGCTATCGATGAATTAGAAGTTTCACCATTAGCTATGCCTGATATCGATGTTAAAGAAATCAGCAAAGAAGAAGGTGTTAAATTCGAAGCAGTTGTTACTGTTAAACCAAACGTTGAATTAGGTGAATACAAAAACCTTGGATTAGAAAAAGAATCAGTAGAAGTTACAGATGCTGATGTAGAAGAAAGATTAGATAGCTTATTAAGCCGTCAAGCTGAATGGCAAATCAAAGAAGGAGAATCTAAAAAAGGTGATATCGTAGTTATCGACTTTAAAGGATTCATCGGAGACGAAGCTTTTGAAGGTGGAGAAGCTAAAGGTTACGAATTAGAATTAGGTTCAGGTTCATTCATCCCTGGATTCGAAGAACAATTAGAAGGAAAAGTTGCACCAGTTGACACAGAAGTTAACGTAACATTCCCAGAAAACTACCAAGTAGCTGACCTTGCAGGTAAAGCAGCTAAATTCGAAGTTACAGTTCACGATGTAAAAGAAAAAGTTTTACCAGAATTAACTGACGAATTCGTTAAAGAATTTACTAAAGAAGCAGCTTCAACTGTAGCTGAATACAAAGAAAAATTAAAAGAAGAAATCAAATTAGAAAAAGAAAACTTAGCAGAAAAATCTTACTCTGATAAAGTAATTTCTACAGCTGTAGAAAACGCAAAAGTTTCTGTACCAGAAAAATTAGTAGAACAAGAAGTTAACTCTATGTTCGAACAATTCACTGGAAACTTATCTCGTCAAGGATTATCATTCGACTTATATGAGCAATTCACTGGAAAAGGTGAAGCTGATCTTAAAGCAGAAATGAAATCAGACGCTGAAAACAAAATCAAAACTTCATTTGTACTAGGTGAAATCGCTGAAGTAGAAAAAGTTGAAGTAACAGAAGCTGACATCGATGCAGAAGTTAAAGAACTTGCTACTATGTACAACATGACTGAAGAAGGAATCAAACAACGTATTAGTGTTGAAGACTTACGTGGTGAGTTAGTAATCCAAAAAACTGTTGATTTCTTAAAAGCTAACAACTAATTTTAGCAAATCATCCTTAAGCATATAGAGTGTCTAACATTCTATATGCTTTTTTTATGATAATAAGGTGGTGAATAAATTTGAAAGAATAATAGTATGTAATTAATGAAATATATTGTTTTCATTAAAAATATATGATAGTATATAAGTATACTATATATAAAAAGAGGAGGTGTCTTCTTATGGCAACCAAAAGTTTTAGTACTACTCTAAAATTCAATAGAAAATCTACTGACAGTCTTTTGAATGCTTTAGGAAACACGAGAAAACCAAAAATGGAAGAAATTCCTAAAACAAGAGTAGTTAAAGACGATCAAGATATAGTTAATCTTTTTAAAAAACCAGCTACTAGAAAGGATATTTAATGGAATTTACAGTAGTAGCGTTAAGAAATTTACTAAACACATATTCAGTAGATGATGTTAAAGAAATTTTAAATACTTTTAAAAGCATATCCAATCATGAAACGAATGAGATAAATGATGTGGAATGCTTTTTACATGATAAAGCGATTAATTTTGAAAACATGGCTTGGGCAACTACTCACTTAGTATTTGTAGAATTAGAAAAACCAGTGCTTGTTGGTTATTTTTCTTTTGCAAATAGACCTTTAAAGATGACCAAAAAGAATTTTGAAAAATTATCGAATAATCAAAAGAAAAAATTATTGAAGTATGGAAGAAGAGAAGAAAATTTTATAGAGATTAATAGTTATCTAATTGGACAGCTTGGGAAAAATTATAATTTAGATGATAGTATAAAGCAGGAAGTAACAGGAAATAAGTTATTGACAATAGCATATCAAATGTTAGTGGATATTGTTAAGGTTGTAAATGTAAAATATGTATGGATAGAATGTGAAGATAATGAAAAGATTCTAAAATTCTATCAAGATTTTGGATTTAATCTGATAGAAAATTATCAAGGTGATAATGAACTAAATGTGTTAATAATGAAAATAGAATAGCTTTGTAGAAAAGAGAGTATCATTTTGTTGAATATTTATTGTGGAATATATATTGAAGATTAAATCTTTCGTGACCAATAGACACTATCGATATCAGGAATTATGGGTTTTAAACTTGTAATTCTTTTTTTTATAAATATTTTTAAAAGTGAAGATATTATAGATTTAAACACATATGCACCCCTATGTGTCTTTTTTTATGTACACTTTATGTGTTATAATGGTAAGGATAATATAAGAATTTAGGAGATGAAAATGGGAAATAGTGTTAAAGAAAATTATGAAACAATTCAACGTGCAGAATTACATAGAAAAATCTGGGCGATTGCTGATGATGTGCGAGGAGCAGTAGATGGTTGGGATTTCAAACAGTATATATTAGGTATACTATTCTATAGATTCATCTCAGAAAATATGAGAGATTATTTTAATAAAGCTGAGCGTGAAGCAGGGGATGTAGATTTTAATTATGCTGATATAAGTGATGATGAAGCATTAAAATATTTTAAAACAGGAACTGTTGAAGAAAAAGGATTTTTTATTCTACCAAGTCAGCTTTTTGAAAATATTGTAAAGAATGCTGCCAAAGAAGATAACCTAAATGTTAAACTGGATACAATTTTTAAAGAAATAGAAGCAAGTGCTATTGGAAGTGGATCAGAAGAAGATTTCAAAGGACTATTTAGAGATGTAGATTTAACTAGTGATCGTTTAGGAGAATCTGTACCAGAAAAAAATATGAAATTAACTAGTATTTTAGTAGGTATTAGTGAACTTAATTTTGGAAATTTTGAAGACAATCACATTGATGCTTTCGGAGATGCCTATGAATATTTAATTTCTAATTATGCATCTAATGCAGGTAAATCTGGAGGAGAATTCTTCACTCCTCAAACAGTGTCAAGACTGCTAGCTAAAATAGTAGTAGATGGGAAAGATAAAATTAATAAAGTTTATGACCCCACTTGTGGGAGTGGTTCGTTACTACTACAAATGAGAAAGTTTGAGGGTGTAGAGATAGAAGAAGGTTATTATGGTCAAGAAATAAATATGACTAACTACAACTTAGCTAGAATGAATATGTTCTTACACAATGTGAACTATAATGATTTTTCTATTAAACGTGGAGATACATTATTAAATCCTTATCATGGAGAAGAAAGACCGTTCGATGCTATAGTATCAAACCCACCTTATTCTATTAAATGGATAGGTGATGCAGATCCAACATTAATTAACGATGAACGTTTCGCACCTGCTGGTAAACTTGCTCCTAAATCATATGCGGACTATGCGTTTATTATGCATTCACTTAGCTATTTATCAAGTAAAGGGCGAGCAGCTATAGTTTGTTTTCCAGGTATTTTCTATAGAAAAGGTGCTGAGAAAACTATTAGAAAATATTTAGTTGATAATAACTTTGTAGATTGTGTTATTCAACTTCCTGATAATCTATTCTTTGGTACATCGATTGCTACATGTGTATTAGTATTAGCGAAAAATAAAACAGAGAACAAAACTTTATTTATTGATGCATCTAAAGAATTCAAAAAAGAAACAAATAATAATATATTAGAAGAAACGAATATAGAAAATATTATTAAAGAGTTTAGAGAAAGAGCAGATGTTGAATATTTCTCACGTTATGTAGATAATAGTAAAATAGAGGAAAATGACTATAATTTATCAGTATCAACATATGTAGAAAAAGAAGATACTAGAGAAAAAATTGACATCAAAGTATTAAATAAAGAAATTGCTGAAACTGTGAAAAAAATAGATGAATTGCGAGCATCTATAGATGAGATAGTTAGGGAGCTAGAGAGTGATGAATAATGAAATTAGTTTTTTAATGTATTCTTTAGATGAAGAAAATGTCAGTGTTAATGTAAGAGTATCTGAAGACACTATATGGATGACTCAAAATGCACTTGCTGAACTATTTGGAATAGATAGAACAGGAGTAGGAAGACATTTAAAGAACATTTTTGAAGAAGGTGAACTTGATAAAGAAGTGGTATGTGCAAATTTTGCACACACCACAAAACATGGTGCTATAGAAGGAAAAGAACAGGTTAGAGATTTAAAATATTATAATCTTGATGCCATCATTTCGGTAGGTTATAGAATAAATTCTAAAAAAGCGACTGCCTTTCGAATTTGGGCAACAAACGTATTGAAAGAGTATATGATAAAAGGTTTTGCTATGGATGATGATCGCTTAAAACAAGGTACTTCTTTGTTTGGTAATGATTATTTCAGAGAACTTTTAGAACGTATTCGTGATATTCGTTCTAGTGAGAAAATATTCTATCGTCAAGTATTAGACTTATTTGCAACTTCAATTGATTATGATGGAAATAGTGAAGAAGCTAAGAAATTCTTTGCTACTGTACAAAATAAAATGCATTATGCAATACATCATCATACGGCAAGTGAATTAATATTTGATAGAGTAGATGGTGACAAAGAATTTATGGGACTAACTACCTTTAAAGGAGAATTACCAACATTAACAGAAGCTAAAACAGCTAAAAACTATCTAAGCGAAAAAGAATTACGTGGTTTAAATCAGCTTGTATCTGGATATTTAGATTTTGCAGAAAGACAAGCAGAACGAGAAGTAACTATAACAATGGCAGATTGGATAAAATATGTCGATAATATTCTACGAGCAACAGGTGAAGATGTATTAGAAAATGCAGGTAGTATATCACGAAAACAAATGGAAGAAAAAGTTCTAAAAGAATTTAAAAAGTATTCATCACATACTATAACACCGGTAGAACAAGATTACTTAGAAGAAATTAAAAACATAGAAAAAATAGCAAAGAAAGGAGGAAAGTAGATGACGAAAATATTAGAATTACTTAAGAACGAAAAAGTTGAGTGGAAGAAGTTGAAAGATGTTTTATTGAGTATAAATACAGGACTAAATCCAAGGAAAAATTTTATATTGAATGATAGTAGCGGAAATCTTACTTCGTGGTATATTACAACAAAGGATTATTCGCAAACGGAAAAAATAGAGTTTATAGAAGGTAAAACAGCGAAAATAACAGAAGAAGCAAGACAAATAATTAATAAAAGAAGCAAGTTAGAGAAGGGGGATTTATTATTTTCAGCTGTAGGAACGGTGGGGAAGATAGCATTAGTAGAAATAGAAACAAACAATTTCGATGTGAATGAATCAACGTTTGTTTTAAAACCAAATTACAATATTATTAATAACAAATACTTGATGTATTATCTTAGATGTAATATTTTCCAAAACACGTTGAAAAGTAATTTGAAGGGTAGTACTTTATCTGGAGTAAGAAAAGGTGACTTAGAAAACTTTGAAATCCCGGTTCCCCCACTAGAAATTCAAGAAAAAATAGTAAAAATACTTGACAAATTCACAAATTATGTTACAGAACTTCAGTCAGAACTTCAGTCACGTACTAAACAATATACTTATTATAGAGATGAGTTATTAAGTGAAGAATATTTGACTAAAGTGACTAAGGAAATGGAAGAAGATGGAAGATTAAATATAGTTACACTTGGAGAAATAGGTAAATTCACCAGAGGGAATGGACTACAGAAAAAAGATTTTCTAGATGAAGGAAATCCGGTAATACATTATGGACAGATTTATACTAAGTATGGTTTTGTAGCAGATGAGGTTTTATCATATGTTAGCAATGAAATTTTTTCTAAGTTAAGAAAAGCTCAAAAAAATGATATTTTAATTGCTACGACTTCAGAGAATGTGGAAGATGTTGGGAAAAGTGTTGTCTGGCTTGGAGATGAAGAAATTGGTTTTTCAGGAGATATGTATAGTTATCGCACGGAACAAAATTCCAAATATATTGCATACTATTTCCAAACAAATGCTTTTCAAAAACAAAAAGAGAGGAAAGCAACTGGAACAAAAATGATAAGAATTCATGCTGACGATATGGAAAAATTTGAAATTCCTCTTCCACCTCTTTCACTTCAAAATAAAATAGTGAAAGTATTGGATAAGTTCCAAGTATTGCTTGCAGACACAAAAGGATTGTTGCCTGAAGAAATTGAACAACGACAAAAACAATATGAATATTATCGAGAAAAACTCTTGACATTTGACGTAGA